>DASQFY010000213.1:0-4694 GCA_035632895.1 Candidatus Dormiibacterota bacterium | reverse complement strand
AGACCACGATCCCGCCGATCCCTAGAAAGAAGAGCACGATGTAGTGAGGGATCGCCAGCAGCCATTTGACCAACGGAAGCCAGCGGTTGAGGTCCCGCTCGACGTCCGGGTAGTCGATCTCCAGATGCACCGACTGCTCCTCGACCGTCGAGGGATATCGATCGGTCACTAGCGGCCTTGGTCGCTAGGGCTTTGAATCTTGAGCCAAGTTCTCACGCGATCATGCGCGCGTCGGCGATGTAGTCCGCGACGTGTCGGTCGATCGCCCGTAGGGCTTGGCGTAGGGGTAGTGGGGCGGGTGGGTCGTTGGCCGCGGTGAGTGGCCGGAGGAGCCGGTTGTGGACCTTGGTGTAGAAGATCGCGACTCGTTGCCCGTCCGGGGTCAGGACGTAGGTGTTGGAGTGCGGCAGCCGGGTGATCAAGCCCTTCATTCGGAGTCGCCGCAGGTCGTAGCTCATCTGGCCCATCGAGTACGGCACGCCGAGCAGGGTGGCCACCTGGGCGCGAAGGCTCCGGTTGGTGAACCCGGCGACGACGTGCAGCCCGGCGCACAGGGCGCCGACCAGGGCCATGACCCGAGGGTCGCCGAACCGCAGGGCTGGGGCCCTCCGACCATCCTCGAGGGTTGGTCGCGCGACCCGCTCAAAGGCTGGGCTCGCAAGGACACAGCCCTGGCCGACACGGAAAGCATCGACCATGCGACGGTTGACGTCACGGGCCTTGACGAAGATTTCGGGTAGGTGCTCGATCCGCCGCGCCACCGCGAGGTCGCCGGTGTCGTTGACGACGGTCTCGATGCGGAACGCCCGCCCGCATTTGAGGTAGGACTTCACCCGGGAGTGCTTGAAGTGGGCGTTGAGGGTGACCTCGTCCCCGGAATGCAGCAGCCGGGTCCGGTAGCCGCCCGGTGGTGGGGTGCGGACCCGGCGGCCGAAGATGAGCTGCATCTGTTCCGGGCGGCCGATGTCGAGGTTGTCGCTGCACAGTGCTTCGAAGAACCCGCGGGCCTGCCGCGGCGCGTCGAACACGATGGTGCGGGAGACCTCGACCTGACGCATGGAGATGTCCCACCAGTAGCCGGCGGCCCGGTCCGCCTCGGTCAACGGCAGCGGCAACCGGGCCCACCAACGCTCGCAGAACAGTCGGATCTTGCCCGGCCCGAGCCCGTCGCAGAGCTGCTGCAAACCGGCCGGGTCATCGGCGGTGGCGAACCCGTTGGCCAGTTCGGTGAACCCGATCCCCGCCCCGGTGGCCGCGCGCTTGGCGTACTCGTGGCCATTCAGCCAGATCTTGACCGGGTACGGGAAGTAGGCGCAGACCTTCACGAACGCCGACCCGAACACCTCATCGACCAGGTAGAAGTAGTAGGCGGTCACCCGACGGTCGGCCTTGGCGTAGCCGAACCGGGGAACCCCGCCACCGTCTCCACCGTCGGCGTCGGGATGGTAGGTGGTGCCGGTGAACACCCGCTGGAACTCCTGGGCCACCCCGATCGCAGCCACCCCGGTCCGCCCCTCGCGGGCCAACCGGTCCAGGTGCGGGCGCATCACCTCCAGCTTCCGCTCGCCCCTGGCGAAGCGGATCACCTCGATGTCGTTGTCCCGGGCGAACTCGGTGACCGCCTTGCGGAACCGCAGCCCGATTTTCTCCAGGATCGCCGGGGACGGGATCGGGAACCCCAGGTGCCGGGTCAGGAAGTTCACCACCTGCCCAGGCACCTGCAGGTTGTGCACCCACCCGTTGAGGTAGATCCGGTCGAAGCACTCCAGATCCAGACCAACGTGCCCGTCGAGGATGTCGTTCACGGTCACCACACGAGTCGCCATGACGCACCTCCGGGCCGGCGTCAGCTCAACCCCGCCAGCCTGCCCCACCCAACCGCGACGTCACCCACCAACCCGGCCACCGGCTCGGCGGTCCGAGGCGAAGCCTCAGTAGCCGAAGGTGAGGAGCCCGGTGTTTTCCGGACAGTGATTCTGTTGGCCTCTATGCGGCTGGATTTCTTTTGTGCCAGTCTTGTTCGGCTTCGTTCGGGGTGATGTATCCGAGGGCGGAGTGGAGCCTTTTCTGGTTGTACCTTAGTTCGATGTAGCGGGTGATGTCAATGCGCGCGTGTTCCCGGGTGGGGTATACGGTGCGGTGCGTCCGTTCCACTTTCACGGTGCCGTTGAAGGATTCGGCCCACGCATTGTCATAGCAGCTGCCGGTCCGGCCCAGAGAACGCCGGATACCCAGCGCCTTCGTGGCGTCAGCGAATTCCTGCGACGTGTACTGGCAGCCTCTGTCACTGTGGAAGATGGTGATACTCGCGCGGATCGTCAGGTTCCTGGCTGCCATGTCCAGCGCCTGGATGACCAACGGCGTCCGCAGGTGATCGGCCATCGCGTAGCCGACGACCTTCTTGGTGTGGCAGTCCAGGACCGTCGCCAAATACAGCCATCCCTGCCAGGTACGGATGTAGGTGATGTCCCCGACCAGCTTGGTCGCCGGAGCCTCGGCGGTGAAGTCGCGGCCCAGCAGGTCCGGCGTCGAGGCGTCGTCACCGGCGACGGTGGTGACCGGCCGCCACGGCCGCGGTTGACACGCCACCAGACCCAGTTCACGCATCACCCGGCGGATCGTCTCCGGGTCGGCGTGCTGGCCGCAGCGGGCCAGGTGGGCATGGACGCGCCGGTACCCGTAGGTGCCGTCGGAGTCCTCGAACGACCACGTCACCAACGCAGCCAGCTGCCGGCGGCGTAGCGATGTCACCGAAGGTCCACGACCGCGCCATTCATAAAAACCCGACCGGGACACCCGCGCCCACCGGCACATCCTGTGGATCGGGTAGTGGCCTTCCTCACCGGTGATGAACGCGTACTTCACGCTCACCGGGACCTCTTGGCGAAGAAGGCCGTCGCTTTTCCCAGGAACTCGTTCTCCATCCGCAGTTCCCGCACTTCACGTTCCAGTTCCTTCAAACGCGCCCGCTCCGACAGCGTCAACCCCGGCTCCTCACCGGCATGCTCCACCCGCCACGCATTCACCCAGTTACCCAAAGTCTGAGCGACCAGACCATTCTCCCGGGCGACATCAGCGATCGGCCGGGACTTATCGATCACCTCCCGGACCGCCGCTTCCTTGAACTCGGGAGAGAAACTCTTCCGCTTACCTGACAATGCATTCTCCGATCAGTCCACCCCAATTCTACTTGGGGCCACTGTCCGAAAGAAATAGGGCGCCCCAGGGCGGGCGAAGACCAGGGCTGCGGCAAAGTCGCGTTTCATGAGGTCAGCAGCAGATTGATGGGCCGGTCGGCCGCTGCGGCGTGATGTCGCAGGCTGGCGGCGATGTTGGTCGCGCCGTGCAGTCGGAGCAGGCTGATCGCGGTGTTGCGCAGGGCGGCCATCACGTGTGGGCCGGCGCCGGTGCGGACCTGGGAGCGGTCCTCGTCGAAGGTCACATCTCTGACCCAGTGGGCTCGGTTCTCGATGCCCCAGTGGCCCTGGATCCACGAGGCGAGAACGACTGGCGGCGCGGTGTGGTGGTCGGCGGAGGTGATCACGTAGACGACCTCGACGCTCTTCTTGCCTGCCCGCGTGGTGGTGCGCCGGACCTGCGCCACCTGTGTTGCGCCGGCGAAGGTGATCCACGCCGGAGCGGTCAAGACCTTGATCGCGCGGTGGGTGCGACGGCCGTGGCCGGTCTGGACGGTGGCGTGGGAGGGCACGTCGCGCCAGGGCAGGTTCTTGCACGCTGCGTAGAGTTTCGGCTGGTTCGCCTTGACGGTGAAGACGTAGTCACCGCCGGCGGCGGTGATCAGGTCCGCGGTGTCGGTCTGGGTGTGCATCGCATCGACGGTCACCACGACACCCCCATCGGCGGCCAGGTCGAACGCCGCCAGAAGTGTTCGCACGGTGGGGATCTCGTTGCTCTTGGCCGCAGTCGCCAGCTGGCCGAGGATGGTGCCGGTGGCGTGGTCCAACGCCGCAACCAGATGCGGCGCCGTGGTGCCGCCATCACCGGTCGCGGTGCGGGCACCACGCACGGTCTTGCCGTCGATCGCGACTACCCGGCGACCGTTGACGGTGCGGGTGCGGGTCCACATGAACGCCCCGACCGCAGCGTCCAGAACGCCCGCGTCGAGGCGGGCGAACACGCGCCGGAACGTCGAAGCGTCCGGGGCGGACGCCCGGGACAGCCCGAGCTGGGCCACCTGTTCACAGGTCAGGTCCCCAGCCCACTGCCCGATCGCGGCGTACGAGCGGGCGCCGGCAATCACAGCGCACAGCCCGAGCGCGAGGACCACGGCCAACTGGTGTCGAACGCCTCGCCGGCGGCGTGGGTCGGGTACACCGGCCAGCACCTCGATCAGGTCGGCGACACGTTCATGCGAGGCAGGCTGGGCAGGCGGACACGGCTTCGGAGAAGATGGCATCGACGGGTGTGGCCTTCGGCTCGATGGCAGGCGTCAGAACCACCATCAAAACCGCGCAGGCCACATCCGTCGCTCACGCCACGCCGCGCGTCAATCCACAAACCGCCAGGTCACAGGCTCATCACCCGACTTTGCCGCCGCCCTGCCACCGGCCCCACAGCCAAACCCGACCCCCGAGCTCACGACACCCGGCGGGCCCAAATCCCCACGCCCACTTGACAACACAGCACTCCATATCAGTCGAGGGACCTAGTCGGCGCCGATGGTCGGCGGCGAT
>DASQFY010000212.1:0-3858 GCA_035632895.1 Candidatus Dormiibacterota bacterium | reverse complement strand
CGCAGCCCAGTCGGCGAGCACGACGGTCGTGTCGACGTCGTCGTCGTCGAAGTTCGCGGCGTCCTGCTTCTCGACCAGGTAGAGGCCCCCCCAGGCTTGAGCGCGAAACGTGATCGGTCCACCTAGGACGCCGCGCCGTCGGATCGGCTCGGCACCGTCGATCAGCAGCTTCAGAATGCCTTGCCCGTGCGGCGGGTTGCCGATCGCCTCGCGGTCCCGCTCGTCGGTGCCGACCGTCAGGAACTCCGCCAGGACGGACCGGCGGTCGTCGAGCACGCCCAGCGCCGCGTAGCGGGCTCCGGTCAGCTCTCGCGCGGTCTCGAGGATCCGGCCGAGCACGCTCGGTAGGTCGAGCTCGGACGTGAGCGTGCGCCCGGCGGCGAGCAGCCGCTCGAGGCGGTTGACTCGGTCGCCGGCTGCGCGATCGAAGGCGGGCACAGGCGCTGCGAGCATAGGGCGTGTCGTAGCCTCTTCGTCCGTGTCGCCGATCCGCATAGTCCTCGCGGACGACCACCGCGTGGTCCGCTCCGGTCTCGGCCTGCTCCTCGAAGCCGAGGACGCCATAGAGGTGCTCGCCGAGGTCGGCGATGTCGACAGCGCGCTGCGGGCGGTGCTCGGCCATAAGCCTGACGTGCTCGTGCTCGACCTCAACATGCCCGGGACGCAGACCTCGCTGGAGGCTATTCCTCTGGTTCGCGAGCGCTCGACACAAACCGCGACCGTCGTGCTGACGATGCAGGAGGACCCGGAGTACGCCCGGCGCGCGCTACGGGCAGGCGCGCTGGGCTACGTGCTCAAGGAAGCCGCGGATACCGAGCTCGTCGAGGCGGTGCGCCGCGCCGCCGATGGCCGGAGCTACCTCAACCCTTCGCTCGGCGCGAGGCTGGCCGCGACGCCCGAGCAGGCGGCCGGTCCTCCGGACGACCTGTCCGGGCGCGAGCTCGAGGTGCTGCGCCTGATCGCCCTCGGAAACACCAACGCCGAGATCGGCGAGCAGCTGTTCCTCTCGGTGCGCACCGTGGAGACCCACCGGGCGCACGTCCAGCAGAAGCTCGGACGCTCTAGCCGCGCGGAGCTAGTCCGCTACGCGCTCGAGCATGGGCTGTTGGACGAGACTGAGCGGCGACCGCAGTGAGGACCGAGCGGCCACCCTCCGGAAGGACACGGATGTCGGTCGTCCGGCGATCAGCCCACGATCTCAGTCGCAATCAGCAGGTAGACGGTGATCGACACCAGGTCCTGTACGACCGTCGCGAGCGGACCGGATCCGAAGGCCGGGTCGGCGCCGAGGCGCCAAAACACCCACGGGAAGACCATGGCCACCAGCGTGGCGATCGAGCAACTGGCGGCAAGCGAGAGCCCCACCGCCACGGCGACCCGGCCCTCCCCCCAGACCACCAGCTCGAACGGGAAGAAGGCAGCCGCCATCAGGGCGCCGACGACCAGACCCGTTGCGAGCTCACGCAACACCACGTCCCGTAGCTCGACCCCGACCGCCAGGCCTCGTATCAGAACGGTCTCGGTCTGGGTGCCGACAGCGTCCGCCATGTAAACGACTGCGGGAAGAAAGAAGGCCAGGAGGACCTTCTTGTCGAGCTGTTCCTCGAAGCGTCCCACGATGATCGCGGCGGCCATCGCCCCTGCGAGGCCCACGAAGAGCCAAGGGAGCCGGTGCCACAGGCGTCGGAGAACGGTCTCCTCCGCTGCGCTGCGGGCGCTCTCGGTGCGGGCCAGATAGCCGCCTAGGCGGGCCAGGTCTTCTTCGTGCTCGGCCAGCAGGACACGGAGCATCCGGTGCCGGGGGACAAGCCCCAGAAACCCTCCGTCCGAGTCGACGACCGCGACGCTTGACTCGCCTCCTCTTGCCATTTCCCACGCGACCGCTTCCTGGTCGGCCCCGGGCTCCACAACCGGTGGAGCGGAGTCCATGAGGTCTCCGGCCCGGGCACCCTCCCCGGCGTCCAGCATGCGCTCCATTGGGATGAGGCCTACCAGGGCGTTGCCGGCGAGTACGGCGACCTCACCTGCGTACTCGAAGCTGCGGTCGAGAAGCTCGTCGCAGACCTCCCCGGCGGGCTGCTCGGCTCGACAAATGGGATCCTCGTGGTGGCGTGCTCGCGCGCGATGCCGAGCTGCTGCGTATCAGGCATCGCTGGAGTCTGACGTGGCTTGAGGCAGACCCCGTAGTGCGCCTTTTCCACAGTGCGCAGGGGCCTTTGCCCCGATGCAGGCGGGAGCGGTTGCTTCCATGCTGTCGGAGGACCCGACCGGGACCGGAACCCCATCAGCGTCCTATCGGCCCCAACGGTGCATTCTCGGCGCTCTTCGCTCCCGGCGTACTTGGCCGCCGCGCTCGCGTTCGCGTCTGCCGCGGTCACCCTCTTCTGGACGCTCGGCGGCACCCTTGGGCTCGACACCGTCGGCGGCCAGCTCGAGGAGCTCGCCCGCGCCCGTTCAGCCGGCGCATTCTGCTGGGCACCGTTGTTGTGCTCGCAAGGTCGCCGCCGGCCTGCTCGCCACGGTCAGCGCCGGCGGCGGCACGCTGCTCGCCCTCTATGGCGGCGTGCTCGTGGCTGTCGGAGCCCTGTCCTCGCTGGTGTGATCAACTCAACGGGTGAGGTCGATACCTACGCCCTGCGCTGGCACGCCTTCCTCTGGGACCTCTGGTTCTTGATCTGGGGGCTCGCTCTGGCGGCGGCGGGGCTACGCGCGCGCCAGAGGCACGCGTCGCTGGCGGCCTGAGTGGTCGGCGGTCTGCGGCTTTCCCGCAGGGGCGGCGGCGTTTGTCCCGGATGTCCGCTGCACGAGGACGCGCCACGCTGACGGCATGTCCTCCGCGATCACCGCCTCGCCGCCTGCACAAGATGCGCCGCTCTCCGATGCCGACCTGCACTCCTTGCACGCCTACTGGCGCGCGGCCAACTACCTCTCGGTCGGCCAGATCTACCTGCTCGACAACCCGTTGCTGCGTGAGCCGCTGACGCTGGATCACATCAAGCCGCGGCTACTGGGGCACTGGGGCACGACCCCGGGGCTGAACTTCATCTACGCGCACCTCAACCGGCTCATCCGCGCCCGCAACCTCGAGGTCCTGTACGTCGCGGGCCCCGGGCACGGCGGCCCCGGGCTGGTGGCCAACACCTATCTGGAGGGCACGTATTCGGAGGTCTACCCGCACATCGCCCGGAGCGAGGACGGCCTGCGGCGCCTGTTTCGGCAGTTCTCGTTCCCGGGCGGAATTCCCAGCCACGTGGCCCCTGAGACGCCGGGATCGATCCACGAAGGCGGCGAGCTGGGCTATTCGCTGGCTCACGCCTTTGGCGCGGCCTTCGACAACCCGGAGCTGCTGGTGTGCTGCGTGATCGGCGACGGCGAGGCCGAGACCGGACCGCTGGCGGCCAGCTGGCACTCCAACAAGTTCCTGAACGCCGCCGGCGACGGCGCGGTGCTGCCGATCCTGCATCTCAACGGGTACAAGATCGCCAACCCGACGCTGCTGGCCCGCATCCCCGAGCACGAGTTGCGCAGTCTGCTCGTGGGCTACGGCTACGAGCCGCACTTCGTGTCAGGCGATGAGCCGGAGACGATGCACCAGCTCATGGCGGCCACGCTGGACCGGGTGGCCGATGAAATCGCAGCGATCCAGCGGGCGGCCCGGGACGACGGCGTGATCGAGCGTCCTCGGTGGCCGGTCATCGTCCTGCGGACCCCCAAGGGCTGGACCGGCCCCGAGACGGTCGACGGACTGCCGGCCGAGGGCTCCTTTCGCTCCCACCAGGTGCCCCTCAAGAACCTCGCGACCAGCCCCGAGCACCTCGCCCAGCTCGAAACCTGGATGCGCTCCTATCGCCCGGAGGA
>DASQFY010000211.1:0-2641 GCA_035632895.1 Candidatus Dormiibacterota bacterium | reverse complement strand
CGAGCTCGAAGGGCGAGCCCTCGAAGGCGTTGAGCCGCTGGCGGAGGACACGGGCGTCGGCGCCGGTCATCTGCGCCACCCGCCGCAGCACTGTCGTCGCGCGGTTGGCCGGCAGGTCGGCGGGCCGCACCTTGACCGTCCAGGACGGAACGTTCACCGCCATCGCTCGGCTCTCGCGATCGAAGACAAGACCGCGGGGGGCGCGGATTGCCAGCTCCGCCGTGCGGGCCTCGACAGCACGGGCCGCGTAGAGATCGCCGTTGATCACCTGCAGCTGAAAGAGGCGGCCGCCGAGGATCGTGAACAGCACGGCCGCTGCGACGCCGAAGGCGATGAAACGGGGTCGGGAGCGCGCCAGGTCGAGGCGACCCTCATTCAGGTCAGCCATCGGTCCTCACCATGCGGTCCTCTCCTCCGGCCCTAACCGCCCGGTGGCGACGCGCGCCGGGTAGAGCAGGACCCCGACGATGGCGGCGTTGAGCACCGCCGCGGGCAGGATCAGGCTGAGCGGGTCCGAGATCCGCAGCGGCTCGCCAACGAGCCGGAAGAGGCCGAGCGACACCAGGTCGGCAAGGATGCTCCCCGCGAAGGCGGCGAGGATGGGAAACAGCCACGTCAGCCGTCCCAGGATTCGATCGCCACCCGCCACCGCGGCGCTCACCAGCAGCAGGCTCATCGGCACGCTGCCGAGCGGGTCCTGCACCAGCAGGTTGGCCGTGAGCCCCGCGACGAACGCCCACACGATGCCCGGAAAGAGGCCGAGCAGGCTCGTGACCAGCACTACGGCGACCAGCACCAGGTTGGGCCGGACGCCCGCGATCTCGATGACGGGGGCGAGGCCAGCGTGCACGATCCCAACCACTACGGCGAGCAGGACGGCGGTGTAGCTGATCTTCCAGGCCCCCCGGGCTGTTGCACGGATCCGCCGACTGCCGGACGGATGGCCAAGTATACCGATGCCCATTCGTCGCCCATCTACAGCCGATAGCGCTCCTTCATGCCCAGGTAACGAGTCCAGGCGTGGCCGTCGAGCTCCGCCGTGAGCGCGCCGTCGAGGAGCGGCACGAGCACCTCGCGAAGGTGCGCGCCACGCGCCATCCACTGGTAGTAGTGGCGGCCGCTGTGGTGGTACGGCCCATAGAGCTTCCCGCCGAAGCGAGCGACGATCCAGCGGAACATGGCCTCGTGCCGCACGTGCATGCGCAGCGTCACCTGCGGCACGCGCCCATCGCCGCCGAAATGACCCTCGCCGACGAGAATGCCGACGAGCACCCCCAGCTCGAACGCCGACGGCACGCCAATCCTCGAGATCACGCTGCGGCAGGTCCTCGCCCGCAGTTGTTTCACCGTAAGGTATCACGTGCAACATTCGCCTGGTTCGAATGCCCGCGTAACGCGCTGCTAAGCCGCCGATAAAGGCCGAAACTGGTAAAATGAGCGTGCCCATCTGAACTCGCAGCGGAGCGTTCGTGGTCAGGGTCACGGCCTGCACAAATCAGAAGGGCGGCGTCGGCAAGACGACGACCGTGGTCAACCTGGCGGCCTATCTGGCCCTCTCTGGATCCTCGACGCTAGTCATCGATCTCGATCCCCAGGGGAACGCGACAAGTGGCTTGGGCGTGGACCGGCGAGCGCTGGATCGATCGGTATACGACGCACTCATTCGCGGGACTCCGCTCGGCGACCTGGTCGTCAGCACCCCGGTGGACGGGCTGGACTTGATACCGTCGGCGCAGGCGTTGTCGGCGGCCGAAGTCGAGTTGGTCGGGTTGCCGGCGCGTGAGCGCCGGCTGGCGGCCTGCCTCGACGGGTTGGGCGATCGATACGACCGGGTGCTCATCGACTGTCCGCCCTCGCTCGGGCTGCTGACGGTGAATGCCCTGGCCGCGGCCGACGGGGTGCTGATCCCGATACAGACCGAGTACTACGCGCTGGAGGGACTGAGCCTGCTCCTCAATACGATTCGGCTGATCCGCGAGGGGTTGAACCCGCGCCTGGAGATCGATGGCGTCGTGCTGACCATGTTCGACGCCCGCACGAGGCTGTCGGCGCAGGTCGCCGCCGAGGTGCGGCGGCACATGGACGGGACCGTCTTCGAGACGGTGGTGCCGCGCAGTGTGCGCCTCTCGGAGGCGCCGAGCCATGGCCTGCCGATCGCCCTCTATGACCCTGCGTCGCGCGGTGCGCAGGCCTATGGGCGCCTCGCTGACGAGGTTGCGGCACGTGGCTAGGTCATTCGGCCTCGGACGAGGGCTCGACGCGCTCATCCCGCGTGCCGCCGAGGGCGCACAGCAGGAGATCCCGATCGATCGCGTGCGCCGGAACCCCCTCCAGCCGCGCGGCGACTTCGACGAGGCCGGGCTGGCAGAGCTCGCCGCCTCCATCGCCGCCCATGGCGTGCTACAGCCGATCGTGGTGCGCGGCGCCGCGGACGGCGGATACGAGGTGATCGCCGGCGAGCGCCGGCTGCGCGCCGCACGCCAGGCCGGCCTGACCCAGATCCCCGCCGTGATCCGCGACTCGTCCACGGAGGAGCTCCTCGAGCTGGCGCTGGTCGAAAACGTGCAACGCGCCGACCTGAACGCGATCGAGGAGGCGGGCGCCTACCGAGAGCTGATAGATCGGTTCGGGCTCTCGCACG
>DASQFY010000210.1:0-2646 GCA_035632895.1 Candidatus Dormiibacterota bacterium | reverse complement strand
GCGGCTGAGGCAGCGCAACTACCCGAAGCACGATGGCCTATATGAGAGCCGAAGACGCGAGGGGCGGCCGGACGCGCCTCCGGTCCCGGCGCTCTGGAGGGCTGCGAACCGCTCAGGGGGGAGGAACGGCGGCCGCCGCGCGGGTGCCACAAGCGCCAACGGTGCAACGCGGCGCGGGCGCGAGGGTGCCACAAGCACGGCCTCGACGCGCCGCTTTGGGCCAAGCGGCGGCGGAGGCCGACAGGCCTTCGCCGCCGCGCGGCAGCCGGCGCCGTTTGTCAATGGACACCCACCTTTACGAGCTAACGCGACACCCAGTCTTACGAGGTCTGGCGCAACGGCAGCGGTCCCGGGGTGCGCGCTGACCGCCACGAGTCAAAGCGCGCGCCCCGGGACCGCGGAGTCGTGAAGGCAGAGATCAACCCTTCAGGGCGTCTTCGAGATCCCGGAGCCGATAGCTGCGGCCCTTGATGGTGAGGACGTGTGCGCGGTGGAGCAGGCGATCGAGAATGGCGGTGGCCAGCACCTCGTCGCCGGCCAAGATCTCCGTCCAGTCGCGGATGCTTTTGTTCGTCGTAATTATCATCGCGCCGCGGCCGTAGCGGTAGCTCACCAGTCGGAAGAAGAGGCTGGCCTCCTCGCGGTTCATCGGATCGTAGCCCATCTCGTCGACAAGCAGAAGCGAACTGGACATGTACTTCCGGCTCTTGATCCGTGCCGGCGGCAGATGGGCATCGGCCTTGAGCGCGGTCATGAGTTCGTCGAACCGGAAGTACTGCGTCGAGAACCCAAGCTGGATTGCGCGGATCCCCAATGCCACCAATAAATGAGACTTCCCCACGCCCGGCGGCCCCTGCAGGAGAACGACCTCCCCATTCCGGATCCAGCCTCCTGTGGCCAGCGTGTCGATACGGGACCGCTCAATCGCCGGCTGGAAGGCGAAGTCGAAATTGTCCAGGGTCTGGCCCGTCGGGATCTTGGAGCTCTTCAACATCGTCTTGATCCGCCGCTCCTCACGCCCTGCCACTTCCACCTCCAGAAGTCGCTCGAGGAAGATATGGCCGGCCAGTTCGCTGCGTACGGCGTCAGCCAGAAGCCCTGCGAGTGCGTCCGCGGCGTGGCCAAGACCAAGCACCGCCAACTTGTCGCGCGTGATGTCGATATCCAGTCTCACCCGGAGCGCGGTCATCGCGCCACCTCCGCCAGGCGGGCGTAGAGCTCGAGCGAGCGGTGCTGGACGTTGGCCGCGGCGATCTCCTGAAGGCGCCGCCCCATCCGGCCGAGCGGCATCGGCGCCCGGACGCGCTCGGTGTCGTCACCGTCATAGTGGGCTTCGTTGTTCAGGAGCAGCGCGTCCGTGCCGCGGGGATGCTCGGCGATGACCTGGCAGTCCTTGAGCACCTGGACCCGGCCCGACAGGCCGCGGACCTCCACCTCCTGCTTCACGAAGCGGAAAGGCACGCTGTATTGCCGCCCCTCGAAGCTGACCATGCAATCCACCCCGACCGGGCGGCGCACGACGATGTCGAAAGGCTCAGGAAGCGTTTCCGGCAGCGGCGTCAACAGTCGGCGCTCCTGCTCCCAGGCTTCGGCGACGCTGGCGCCGGTCGCCGGGCAACGAAGGTGCATCGCACGTTTCTCCAGCCGGGCATCGGTCCAGGCCTGCAGGGCCTCGAGGCTGTCGAACACCTGACCGTAGGGATCGAGCGCGTCGCGCTGGTCGCGCACGCCCCGTTCGACCTTGCCCTTGCCCTGCGGGTGGCGCGGCTGGCAGGCATCGACGTGAAAGCGCATCTGTACGGCGTAGCGGCGGTAGGTCTCGTTGATCGTGCCCCACGCGCCGGCGCCTTTGGCGATCGCCGTCTTGACGTTGTCAATCCTGAGCACCGCCGGCACTCCGCCGAGCCGCTGCAGGCAAGAGGTCTGGCAGGCCTGCCACGAGAGCATATCCTTCGACCGAGCCCAGACCACCGCGCGCTTCCGGCTCCAGGACAGCGTAACGACCAGCGCGACCAGATCGACAACCTCGCGACCGATCACCATGCCGGGATACTCGGCCCAGTCCACCTGAGCCTGCGCTCCGATCGGCGTCTCCACCCGCCGCCGCGCCCGTATCGCCGGAGCCGGGAACGTGCGCTTCCAGTAGCGCTGCACCGACTTCAGGCTGCCCTCGTAGCCGTGCTCGCGCTGCAGCCACTCGTGCAGCGCCGCCAGGTTCACCCGCCCGTCCGAATGCTGGCTTCGCCAATGCGCGATTGCCTCGGCCACCGCGGCCGCCTTGCTGGCCTGCTTCGAACGCCCATCCACCGCGCCGGCCGCATTCCGCCGCCGGTGATACCGGACCGTCCCCTCGTTCACCCCCAGCAATCGCGCCACCGCGCTCTGGGAATGCCCCTGCTTCAATAGAACCGCCATCGCCGTCCGCGCCTCGTTCTCGAGACGACCCATCGTTCTCCCCCGGCAGACCACCCACCGGAAAATCGATCAGGCCAAGGCGACGCGTCGTAAACCTGGATGTCGCCTTACGCCGTCAATGACGTGTCCTGCTACACCAGGTCACCAGCCCACGCCGATTGAGGATCTCGGCGATCTCCCGGTCGCAGTGATGATCAAGGAGCTGGTCGACCTCGGCAACCAGGTCAGGCT
>DASQFY010000209.1:0-9601 GCA_035632895.1 Candidatus Dormiibacterota bacterium | reverse complement strand
TCCGCCGCTGCAGGCCCAGTACACCACCTGGCTCGACGAGCGTGGCTTCGTGCTCGAGGACGGCGTGGTCCAGCGTCGCGCCCGGGATGACTACCTGCTCACCTCGGCAGAGCCGAACTACGCGTACCTGGCCGATCGAGTCGGGCGCCTGCGCGTAAGCATCGAGGACGTGAGCCTCGACATCGGGGCGCTCGCCATCCAGGGGCCGCGCTCGCGCGACCTATTGGCACTGCTCGTGCCGGCGGTCGCGGAGCTGCCGTTCTTCGGCATCACCACTGGAACCATCGGTTCGCGACCAGTGACCGTCTCGCGAACCGGTTACACCGGCGACCTCGGCTACGAGATCTGGGTCGAGACGCCGGACGCGCTCACGGTCTGGGACGTGCTGTGGGACGCGGTCGAGGGCTATGGCGTCCTGCCCTACGGGCTGGCGGCGCTGCGCATGCTGCGCATCGAAGCGGGCCTCCTGCTGCTGGCAGTCGACTTCGACTCGAGCCGCTTCGCCTTCAACGACGCGCATCGGTCCACCCCAATCGAGCTCGGCTGGTCCTGGATGTTCAAGGGACTGGCCGATGACGACCGGCCCTTCATCGGCCGTTGCGCCCTGCTGCGCGAGATGAGCGAGAAGACGTCGCGCTGGCGAATGGCTGGCCTGCTGGTCGACTGGGAGGACTACGACCGGGTCTACCGCCAAGCCGGCCTGATCCCTCCCAAGGAGCACACCCCCGTCCACGAGGACTGGATGGTCTACGACGACGAGCGGCAGCGTGTGGGCTTTGCCACCAGCTTCATGTACTCGCCGATCCTGCAGCGGCACATCGCTCTGGCCCGCGTGCGTCCGGACCTGGCGAAGGTCGGAACCCGCGTCCACCTGGAGTTCACCGTGGACCATCATTACCAGCAGGTCGCGGCTCACGTGGCGCGGCTGCCGCTCTATAACCCCGAACGAAAGATGGCCTGATATGGACCGATACGACGCGATCGTGATCGGTGGCGGCCACAACGGCCTGGTCAACGGCGCGTACCTGGCCCGAGGAGGGCTGAAGACGCTGATCCTGGAGCGTCGCGGCCTGGTCGGTGGGGCGGCGATCACGGAGGAAGTGCGTCCGGGCTTCTGGTTCACCACCTTCAGCTACGCACTCTCGTTGCTGCGACCGCAGATCATCCATGAGCTGGAGCTGACCAAACACGGCTTCCTGCCGCTCCTGATGCCCAGCCGCTTTGCGCCGATGGACGACGGAGACTACCTGCTCTTCACGAGGGACCATGACGAGAACCTGCGCGAGATCGCGCGACACTCGAGGCATGATGCCGATGGCTACGAGCAGTACAGCCACGACCTCGACATGGTCTGCCAGGCAATCAAGCCGCTGCTCGACACCGTCCCGCCGGACATCTTCAGCTCCGATCCGGAGGAGCTCATCGCGCTTGCCGCACTCGGCTCCGACCTGCGCAAGCTCGACCGTCGGACGCTCCATAACGCGGTGCGACTGCTGACCGGCAGCGCGGCCGACTTCCTGGACGACTATTTCGAATCGGACATCCTCAAGGGCTACCTTGCCTCGACGTCGATCATCGGCTCCAACGTTGGGCCGCGCTCCCAGGGATCCGGGCTGGTCCTCCTCTTCCACAGCCTGGGCGAGCACGACGGCGAGTTCGGCACGTGGGCCTTCCACAAGGGCGGGAACGGCGGCTTTACCCAGGTCCTGGCACGGGCCGCGCAGTCGTTCGGGGCCGAGATCCGGCTGGAGGCGCCGGTCGTTCGGGTGCAGACGCGCGACGGTGAGGCGACTGGCGTCGCGCTGGAAGACGGCACGGAGCTCAGCGCGGACATCGTGGTCAGCGCGCTCGACCCGCGGCGGACCTTCCTGGAAATGGTCGACCCGCGCGAGCTGCCGGACGACCTCGTCGAGGACATCCGGCGCGTGAAGTTCCGTGGTGTCTCGTCCAAGGTGAACTTCGCGCTCGAGGGCCTGCCACGCTACCCCGGCCTGGGCGATCGCGGCGACATCTTCCGCGGCTTCACCAACATCGGTCCGTCCATCGACTACCTCGAGCACGCCTTTGACGAGGCCAAGTACGGCTGGTACAGCCAGAACCCGTACATCGACGCCGCCATTCAGTCAACGATCGACCCGGACATGGCGCCGCCCGGCAAGCACGTCCTTTCCTGCTTCGCCCAGTACACCCCGTACGCGCTGCGCGAGAGCGATTGGGATGCGGAGCGCGAGCGCATGGCAGATCGGGTGCAGGCCACGCTGGAGCGCTACTTCCCGGGGTTCGGGGACCTCGTCCTGCAACGCGAGGTCCAGACGCCGCTCGACATCGAGCGCACCGTTGGCCTGTCCGAGGGGAACATCTTCGCCGGCGAGTTCCTGGTGCCGCAGATGTTCTTCTTCCGTCCCGCGCCGGGCTGGTCGCAGTACCGCACTCCGATCGCCGGCTATTACCAGTGCGGCTCGGGCACGCACCCCGGCGGCTGCGTGATGGGAGCGCCGGGACGGCTGGCGGCGGGCCAGATCCTCAAGGATCGGAGCCGCGCCAGCGGCAGCTGACGCGCCCGATCCCCGGAAAATAGCTGCAATACCACCAGTGCCGGTACATAGACGGCTCCGGGGCTGGCGGGAGGCTGCTAGCCGTCGTCCCACCATCAGCAGCGGTGTAGCAACGGCGCAGCGGCCGTCCGATCCGGCGAAACGCTCCCGGAGCCGTTGATGCACCACTGACGGCAGTAAGCCGGCCACCGAAACACGGCGAAGCACGGCGAAACGGGGCGGCCCTTGGGCGGACCGCCCCGTCTCCTGAATGGGCGTCGAGCGCTAGTTGCGCACCAGCTGCGCCGCCTGGAGCGTCACCATCCGTCCGAGCAGCGACTCGGAGTCGAGGGTATCCGGGTCGGAGATCGCCAGCTCCCCGCCGCGCTCCTCAGTTCTCGGGCCGAAAATGACACCCCGTTCAGTGGTGTCGTCTGGCCAGCCTAGGCCACCTCCCGCAGTGGTGTCAAGTCCCTGCATGCCCCATGCCATGCATTCGCACCCCTGCCAGAATGGCCCGATGGCCGACCTGCTGATCGCCGACCTGCTGCGCGACGAGGGATTTCGACGGCCCGATGCCGTGGCCGCAGCCCGCTCCGTGCTCGAGGGCGCCGCCCTGACGCGCCCCGGTAAGACCGGGATGGCCGGCGAGAAGCTCGAGCGGGCGCGGGATGCGCTGACCCACCGGCTCGTCCGCCACTGCGCGGACCCGGCCTGCGTCGCGGCCGTTGCCGATGACGGTCGCACGCCGGTCGAGGTGGAGCGGGCGCGCTGTTCGGTGTGCTCCGGCTCGAACAACACGCGGGCGCTGCGTCGCATGGCCGCCGCCTGCCAGGCATCGGGCGTGCGCCGCCTGCTGGTGGTGGGCGGCCGGCGGCCGATGTACGTCGAGATGGAGCGCACGCTGGCCGGCGGGCCGCTGACGCTGCGCTTCGTGGATGGCACCAGCAACCTGCCGAACGGGGCTGACGCGCTGCGCGACTGCGCCTGGGCCGAGCTGCTCGTCATCTGGGCGCCCACGCCGCTGCCGCACAAGGTGAGCGGGCTGTATCGGCCGGAGGTCTGCACCGTGCAGCGCCGCGTGACCGTGCATCGCCGCGGCATCGAGGCGCTGGCGATGGAGGTGGTCGAGCACCTGTCTCGACCTGGCTAGCCGATCACCCGCCCGGCCCGCAGCGCCGCGATCTCCTCGCTGCTGAGACCGGCCTCGGCCAGCACCTCGTCGGTGTGCTCGCCGAGCTGCGGCGGCGCGAGACGCAGCGGCAGCCGCTCGCCATCGACTCGGATCGGGTTCGGCGTCAGCCGGATACCTTCCACCTCCTGCGTCCAGGCTCCGTCGTGGGCGACCTGCATCGCGGCCAGCGCCTCGCTCACCAGGCGGACAGGTCCCGACGGCACGTCCGCCTCGCGAAGGGCCGCCAGCACCTCGTCGCGATCACGAGCGGCAATCGCGTCGGCCAACCGGGGGACGAGCTCGCGCCGTCCCGCCACGCGGCCCGGGTTGGTGGCGAACCGCTCGTCGGGCGCCAGGCCCAGCACGCCCAGCAGCCGCCCGAACTGGGCGTCGTTGCCGACTGCCACGACCAGGTGCCCATCGCGCGCGGCGAAGGCCTGGTACGGAACGATGTTCGGGTGCTCGTTGCCCCAGCGGCGCGGCTCCTCTCCGGACGCGAGGTGGTTGCCGAGCACGTTGATGAGGGCGGTCACGCTGGCCTCGATCAGGCTGACCTCGACCCGTCCCCCGCTGCCGTCGCCCGTGACGCGTCGACGGCCGACCAGGGCGGCCAGCGCCCCAACGGCCAGCTCGAGGCCGGCCAGCAGATCGAGCACCGCCACGCCAACCTTGGTCGGCGGACCATCCGGCTCGCCGGTGATCGTCATCAGCCCACCCATCGCCTGGGCGAGCAGGTCATAGGCGGGCCGTTCCGCATCGGCTCCCGGAAAGCCCCCGACCGCGGCAACCACCAGCTGCGGGTGCGTCGCCGCCAGGCGATCGGTCGCCAGGCCCAGTCGCTCGCCGCTCGAGGGGAGTGCGTTGTCCACCAGCAGGTCGGCCCGAGCCGCCAGCCGGTCGAGCAGCACGCGGCCGGCGTCGGACTTCAGGTCGACCACGATGCTGCGCTTGTTGCGGTTGACCGATGCGAAATAGGCGCTGCGCCGCTCTTCCGGCGGGCCCCACCACGGCGGCCCCCAGCCGCGCGACTCGTCGCCTTCGGGTGCCTCCAGCTTGACCACGTCGGCGCCCAGGTCGGCCAGCAGCATGGTCGCGAACGGTCCGGCCAGCACGCGCGAGCAATCGAGCACGCGGATGCCGTTCAGCGGCGCGTCGTGGTGTGCCATGCCGACGCCAGCCTAGACCGATTGCCCACCCCGCCGCCGCCTGCCAGCATGGACCGGTGAAGGTCGGGCTCATGGTTCCCTTCTCCGAAGGCCAACAGGGCGCGGGTTCGTGGAACGATCTACGCGCGCTCGTGCAGACCGCCGACGAGGTCGGCCTCGATGCGGTGTACGCGGCTGACCACCTGCTCTTCCGCAGCCGGACCGACCCGACGGCCGGGACCACCGGCATCCACGAGGCGTTCACCATGCTGGCCGGCTTCGCCGCCGTCACCGAACGAGTCGAGATCGGGCCGCTTGTCGCGGCGCTCCCCTTCCGGAACCCGGCGCTCCTGGCCAAGATGGCAGCCGGCATCGACGAGATCTCGAGCGGGCGCTTCGTCCTGGGCCTTGGCTGCGGCTGGCACGAGCCGGAGTTCAGGGCCTTCGGCTACGAGTTCGAGCATCGGGTGAGCCAATTCGCCGAGGGTCTGCAGATCGTGGCTGACCTGTTGCGGGACGGCCGTGCCGATTTCAATGGCCGCTGGCAGCGGGCGGAGGATGCCGTGCTGCGGCCGCCGGGGCCGCGACCGGGCGGGGTCCCCATCCTGATCGCCGGCAAGCGGCCGCGCATGCTATCGCTGGTCGCCAAGCATGCCGACCGCTGGAACGCGGCGTGGTACGGCCGCTGGGAGGAGGCGGACGAGCTGCGCACTCGCCTGGCGAGCCTGCGGGCGGCCCTGGACACGGAGGGCCGCGACCCGGCGACGCTGGCGCTCACGGTGGGGCTCGACGTGGCGTTTCCAGCGCTTGCGCCGGGCGCGGAGACCGAGCAGGGTGGGATCGCGGGCACGGCAGATGAGGTGGCCGAGGCCCTGCGCGCCTACGCCACCGCGGGATTCCAGGAGGTCATCTGCCACTGCGAGCCTGCAACCCCGGAAGGCGTGGCCGAGCTGGGGAGAGCGGCCGCCCTCGCGCGCTTGTCAGCGCGAGAAGACGACGTGCCGGCCTCCACGGCGGCGAATCCGCGCCAGCACCGGTCCCACGATCCGGACACCGCACACTCCGCACCGTGACCAGCGCCCGTCGCGAACCAGCCGCACGCGGTGCTCGACGACGAGGACCCGCGGCGGCGGAAGGCTGCGGCGCCGGCGCCGCAGCTCGGCGCGCCGCTCCGCCCAGGCGGCCGCCGCGCCCGGGATACCGAGCGCGCGGGCGTGGCTCAGGGCCGATGGGTAGCGTGCCGACTCTCCGGCCAGCGCGGCCGCGTCCGGGATCCCGTGGTGACGATAGAGGCCGAAGGCTGCAGCGTAGAAGGCGACGTCGTGATGGGCGATCCGGCGTCGGCGCCGCCGCGGGGCGGGCGTGATCCAGTGGGCCAGCTCATGGAGCAGGGTCAGCCGCTGGTCGAGCGGGTCGCTGCCGGCGACCATCGAGATCGAACCGTCGCGGCGGCGCGTCACGCCCGATGAGGTCGGGCGCTTACGCTGGCGCCACGCGAGGCGCGGGGGCGGGGCGGAGGCGTCAGCGCAGACGGCCGCCACCAGCCCGCGGGCCCAGGCCGGCGCCTCAGCCATCCGGCTCGGCGCCACTCGGCTCGGCGCCACTCGGTTCGGCGCCCCTCGGCTTGGCGCCACTCGGCTTGGCGCGGCGCTCGCGGAGGATGCCGCCGAGCTCGACCAGCCAGGCGTCGAGCTCCGGATCCGCGTACGACTCCTCGTCGTACGTGAAGCCGAGCATGTCGGCCGCATGCGCGTCCGCGTACTCGACGGGTGTCTGCTCACGGTACGGGAAGGCTCGGCGCGCCAGCGCCTCGCGACCGCCGGTCGCCTGCGGTCGGTTGGGACCGCGCCGCGCGTCGTGCCGTTCACGCCACCGGCGGGTGAGGCGATCGAGTCCTTGACCTCGGGAAGCCATCGCCACGTAGCGTAGCGTCCCGGTATCGCCAGTGGCGATCTCCGAGCGCCGGACGAGCGAGATTGGTGTCGACACATCGCCGCTGGCGATCGCCCAACGCCGCGGGCGGGGAATCGGTGCCGGTGGATCGGCCGCAGCAGTATCGCCGCCGGCCCCGCACTATTCCGTCAGGAAGTCGCCGGAGTCGCGCTCTCCGGGGCACCGTCGCCCGACCGTGGGGAGGCATCGGTCAGGATCGGTCCCTCGTAGAGGCCAAGCCGGGCGACCGCTCGCTGGAGGGGTCGCGGCGCCCACCAGTTCAGGGCGCCCATGACCCGCATGAAGGCCGGCACCAGGATGCCACGCACGATGGTGGCATCCACCAGCACCGCGAGCGCCATGGCGAAGCCGAGCGCCTTGATCATCACCACATCGCCGAGCGCGAACGCTCCGAACACGCCGACCATGATCAAGGCGGCGCCGGTGATGATCCCGCCGGTGACGCCGATCCCCTCGGCCACGGAGCGGCTGTTGTCACCGGTGGCGACGTAGCGCTCCCGAATCCGCGACAGGAGCAGGACCTCGTAGTCCATCGACAGGCCGAACAGGATCGCGAACATGATGACCGGGGTGCTGGCAATCACCGTTCCGCCGGCCTCGAAGCCGAGCAGGTTCGACAGGTTGCCATCCTGGAAGATCCAGACCAGGGCCCCGAACGACGCGCTGATCGACAGCAGCGACATGAGCACCGCCTTCACCGGCAGCAGGATCGAGCCGAAGGTCAGGAACAGGACGACGAAGGTGACGCCGATGACGATCGCAACCGCGACGGGGATGGCGGCATCGAAGGCCGCCAGGAAGTCCGCCGACTGCGATGCCAGGCCGGCGGTCAGTGCCGTGGCGCCGGCCGGGGTCTCGACCTGACGGACCCGCTGGACGAGCGCGCGGCCGGCATCGGTATCGGCGTCGATCCGGCTGGCAACTTCGAGGCGGGTCGTGTCGCCGGACATCCAGCCGGCGATGTAGTCGTTGAGCTCCGAGGGCCGCTGGTCGGCGGGCATCGCCAGGAGGGGCAGGTACTGATCGGCGGCCATCCCGGGCGGGGGCGTGAGCAGGCTCTCGACCTGGGTCGCGCCATCCACCGCGGCGAGGCGGTCGACGTAGGTCGCCAGGGCCGCCTGCCGGTCGACGTCAAGCTCCCCGTCCGGGAACTGGAGCGCCACGATGACCGGGTTGGAATCGCCGCCGGGGAAGTCATCACGCAGGACCTCGAACCCGGTCCGCGCCGAGCTCGGCGGTAGATCGTCGAGGTTGCCACCGGTCGAGAGCTCGAGGTGGAGGAACGGCAGCCCGGCGAACAGGAGCAGGATCAGCGCCGGCGCGGCGACCTGCAGGGGACGGCGCATCACGAACCGTGCGATTCGGGACCACATCCCGTGCCGCTGCTCGGCCGGCTCATTGCCGCTCGCGGGTCGGATGAAGGCCGGCAGCGGCACGCGCAGCCGGTCCACGCGCGGGCCGAGCATCGCCAGCAGGGCGGGGAGCGCGGTCAGCCCGAAGACGAGCGTCGACACGACCACCAGCACGCCCCCGATGCCCATGCTGCGCAGGGCCGGGGCGGCGAAGACGATGAGCGCCGTCATGCCGATGGCGACCGCGATGCCCGAGACGGCAACCGCCTTGCCCACCGTCTCCATCATCCGCTCGATCGCGCGCTCGACGCTGTGCCCGGCGCGCAGCTCCTCGCGGAAGCGGCTGACCATGAAGAGCGAATAGTCGATGGCCAGGGCCAGCCCGATCATGGTCGCGATGTTGGTGACGAAGATCGACATCTCCATCTGGGCCGCGACCAGCGAGATCGCCGCGAAGGCGGTGCCCAGGGCCAGGCCGGCGATGAGCAGCGGCAGCGCCGCGCCCACGACCGTGCCGAACACGACCAGCAGGATGACGAGCGCGACCGGCAGGCTGATCAGCTCGGCCTGGAGCAGGTCGGCCTCGATGGCGGCGTTGAACTGCTGCTGCAGCAGCGGGACGCCGGTGATGGTTGTCTCGACCCCTGGCGGCACGTCGACCAGCCCGGCCAGGCGTTCGGCGTCGGCGGTCGCGTCGGCGCGATCCTGGGTGAGGTTGACGACCGCGAAGGTGGCGCGACCGTTTTCGCTGAGCAGGCTCGGATCGGGGACGGAGGCGTAGGTGATCACCGAATCGACGTTCCCGTCGGCCGCGACTCGTTCGAGGCTCACGGTGACGAGCTCCTGGAACGCCGGCGAGGCAGCATCGGCGTCCGGATCGCGATAGATGACCAGCATCTGCTCCTGGCTGGCGCCGAAGCGCTCCTTGAGCAGGGCGGCCGCCTCTTCCGTTTCGGAGCCGGGGATCTCCCATCCACCCTGCGACAGCACGCCTCCGGCACCCGCGGCGGCCACGTTGATCCCGATCACGATCGCGAGTGCGGCGATGGGCAGCCAGCGCCGGAACCGATAGTCGAACCTGCCGAGGGCGGCGAACACGCGAGGCTCCTCCGTTCCGAATGAATGAGCGTTCAGTTGGTCTGCGGGCAATCTAGCGCTTGCACAATGGCCCTGTCAAGCCTCAGAATGAACCGATGTTCAACGTACGAACCGATGTCCCCGCCCGGCGTGAGCCCGCGGCCATCCATGCCGCGCAAATGCGTGAGCGGATCATGGCCGGGGCGCAGCACGCGTTTGCCGAGTCAGGGTATCGCGCCACCAGCGTCCCCGCCATCGCCGCCGAGGCGGGCGTCAGCGTGGGGCTGATCTACCGCTACTTCTCCAGCAAGGAGGAGCTCTTCCTGTCCGTCTGCCAGACGAGCGCCGAGGCCCAGCTGAACGAGC
>DASQFY010000208.1:0-5468 GCA_035632895.1 Candidatus Dormiibacterota bacterium | reverse complement strand
GCTCGCGTTACTGGTCCTCTGGGAGGCGCTGAAGTTCATCGGCGGCGATCCGTGGCGGCTGGGGAGTTGGGAATGGCGTCCACCGATTGAGATCTGGTTCGCCACCGACCTGAACATGCCGCACATCTGGGAGATCATCGGCGCGCTGGCCGCGCCCGTGCAGCGCAACCAGGAGGCCTCGCTCGCGCAGTTCCTCGTTGGGGCGGCGCTCTACACGTGGCGCGAGGCGGCAATCGGCTTCGTGGCAGGGGCGGTGCTGGGAATCGCACTGGCGGCTGCGTTCGTGCACTCCAGCCTGCTCGAGCGCGCATTCGTGCCATACGTCATCGCCAGCCAGACGATCCCGATCGTGGCGCTGGCGCCGATGATCGTGTTCGCCTTCGGCCAGAGCGTCGTCAGTGTTGTGATCGTGACCACATACCTCACCTTCTTCCCCGTGACGATTGCCATGATCCGCGGGCTGCGCTCGCCCGATCCACGAGCGCTGGAGCTCATGCGCTCATACGCCGCGTCGCGCTGGGATACGTTCTGGAAGGTCAGGCTCCCCGCGTCACTCCCGTACCTTTTCACCGCATTGAAGATCTCAGCCACGGCCAGCGTCGTGGGCGCCATCATTGGCGAAGGACCCGGTGGAATCCCGGATGGCCTGGGCCGCGCGATCATCAACTTCAACAACCAGTACATCTCCGGTCCGGAGAAGCTGTGGGCCACGATCCTGGCCGCGGCGCTGGTGGGGATCGCTTTCTTCGGCCTGGTGCGGATCCTCGAGCTCCGGACGCTGCGAGGGCGCGCCGAGGCGGCAGCATGAGTGAGCCGAAGGCGGTCGTCCGAGTCTCGGGCATCCACAAGACGTTCCGAGTCAGCGGCGGCGTCACCACGGCGCTGGCCGGGATCGACCTTGAGATCAACCAGGGGGAGTTCGTCTCGCTGATCGGTCCGTCAGGCTGTGGAAAGAGCACCCTGCTGCGGCTGATCGGCGACCTGACCCAGCCATCGGCCGGTTCGGTGACCGTCAACGGCAAGCCGTCGGATCGGGCGCGTCGCGACCGCGACTACGGGATCGTATTCCAGGCGCCGGTCCTCTTCGATTGGCGCACCGTCGAGGCGAACGTCCGGCTGCCGCTCGAGCTGCTCGGGATGAGCCGCCGCCAGCGAGAGGAGCGGTCCCGCGAGATGCTCGCGCTGGTCGAGTTATCCGACTTCGCCGGCCACTACCCCTACCAGCTCTCGGGCGGCATGCAGCAACGGGTTTCGATTGCGCGGGCCCTCGCCCTGGAGCCGGCGATCCTGCTGATGGACGAGCCCTTCGGCGCGCTCGACGAGATGACCCGCGAGCGGATGAACTCAGAAGTGCTGCGCATCTGGGAGAAGACCGGCACGACCGTGGTCTTCGTCACCCATTCGATTCCGGAGGCCGTCTTCCTCTCGTCGCGAGTCGTCGTCATGAGCGCCCGTCCTGGACGCATCACGCGCGTCATCGAGATCGACGTTGCGCGCCCGCGGACCTTCGAGACGCGGGAGGACCGCCGTTACTTCGAGCGCATCACCGATGTGCGCGAGGCGCTTCGCGGTCACTCGGGGGAGGACCCGGCAGGGCTCGAACGCGTCGCTGCCGAGGGCGCGACCTGATGAGATGGTCCGGGCGCTGGCAGGACACCCTGCTTCGATACCTGCCCGCGGTCGCCGTATTCGTGGCGGTCCTGGCCGCATGGGAGCTTGCCGGCAGCTCTACGGTCCTGCCGAGGCCCTCAGCCATCGGGTCCGCACTGGTCGAGAACTGGTCGTCAGGCCGCTGGCCGCTCTTCGAGGCTGCCAGGAACACCCTCACCGAAGCCCTTATCGGCCTTGGCCTCGGGACGCTGCTCGGCGTTCTGACGGGGGCTGCCGTCGCACGCTGGGCGACCGCGCGAGACGCGGTACTGCCCATCGCGATCGCCGCCAACGCCGTCCCGATCATCGCTTTCGCGCCGATCATGAACCTGTGGTTCGGTGCCACGAATCCGCTCTCCAAGGCGGCGATCGCCGCGGTCCTTGTCTTCTTCCCGATCTTCATCAACGTCGTTCGAGGGTTGAGCGCCGTGGATCCGGCAGCGATCGAGCTGATGCGCGCGTTCGCGGCAAGCGAAACTGCGATTCTCACCAAGGTGCGAATCCCAACCGCGCTGCCCTACTTCCTCACCGGACTCAAGGTGAGCACCACCTTGTGCTTGATCGGCGCGATCGTGGGCGAGTACTTCGGTGGCGCCAGCGACGTGATTGGGCGCGTGGTGGTCCAGAGCGCGAGCGCCCTGCGGTGGGACGTCACATGGGCGGCGATCCTGTTCGGCGCGGTGGCCGGCATCGCCCTCTACCTCGTCATCGTCGGCATCGAGCGGGTCGTCATCCCGTGGCACGCTTCGGTCCGCGGAGAAGAGGCGCGCTAGTGCCTTGAAGATGGCGAACTGGAGCGACGATCCGTAGAATCCCCGGATCGGGGTCGTCATCGGCCCGGGCGCGGGCCATCACCGGAGGAGTGGACATGAAGCGACCACGCGTTTTCCTGGCCGTAGCAGCGACCGCCGCGCTGTTGCTCTCGGCCTGCGGGACTGGCACCCCCACCGGCAGCGTGGAGCTGACGCCTGTCCGCCTCCAGCTGCAATGGGTGCCGCAGGCGCAATTCGCCGGCTACATCGCTGCGGTGGACAAGGGCTTTTACGCGGCCGAAGGGCTCGACGTCGAGCTCGTCGACGGCGGGCCCGACGTCATCCCCCAGGTCGTCGGTACAGCCTCGGATGGGCCCGAATTCACGATCAGCTGGGTCCCAAAGGTGCTCGAAGTGCGCGAGGCGGATCCGCCGTCTGACCTCGTCAACATCGCGCAGGTCTTCCAGCGCTCCGGAACGCTCTCGGTGAGCTGGGTCGACAGCAACATCTCCAGCCCGGAGGACTTCGCCGACAAGCGTGTCGGCGTCTGGGACTTTGGCAATGAGTTCGAGGTGACCGCAGGCGCCCGGTTGTTCGGCCTGGAGGAAGGCACCGACTACGAGAAGGTGATCCAGCCGTTCGACATGACGCTGCTGCTGAGCGACCAGATCGACGTCGCCGAGGCGATGATCTACAACGAGTATGCCCAGGTACTGGAGGCCGAGAACCCCGACACCGGCGAGCTGTACCAGCCAGATGACCTCACAGTTATCGACTACAACGAGGTCGGCACCGCCATGCTCCAGGACGCCATCTTTGCGCGCGCCGCCTGGCTCGCCGAGGACGGCAACGAGGAGATCGCGGTCAAGTTTCTGCGCGCGTCCTTCAAGGGCTGGATCTACTGCCGAGACAACGCTGACGAGTGCGTGCAGCTGACTCTCGACGCCGGGACCACGCTCGGCGCCGGCCACCAGGCGTGGCAGATGAATGAGATCAACGCCCTGGTCTGGCCATCGCCCGACGGCATCGGGATCATGGATTCGGATCTCTGGCAGCAGACCGTTGATGTGTCGCTCGAGTCCGGGATCATCTCGGCGGCACCGCCTGCCGAGGCTTATCGGACCGACCTCGCCACGCAGGCGCTGGAAGGGATCACCGAGGACAAGAACGGCAGCGGCTTCCAGAAGGGGACCGTAGAGGTCACGCCCGGCGGCGAGTAGCCCTCGCAACGCCGATGAGCACGAGGCCCCTCCGCGCGGAGGGGCCTCGTCATTGGGTCGGTATCATCGGCCCATGGAGGCCGACCCCCGATGACCGGGAGCCTGGCGATCACCCTCCTGGCCGCGCTGGGTGCGGCGCTTGTGCTCGGCGCGGTCGCTCACCGCCTCGGGTTGGCCCCGATGATCGGCTACATCGCAGCCGGCCTGCTGGTTGGCCCTTTTACGCCGGGCTTCGTGGCGGACCGCGAGGAGGTCCTCGGTCTGGCCGACATCGGCGTGGCGTTGCTGATGTTCAGCCTGGGCCTCCGCTTCCGCCTCGAGGAGCTCGCCGAGACCGGCCGACTGGTCCTGATCGGCGCGCCACTCCAGGTGGCGCTGACCACCGGACTGGGCACCGGCGTGGCGTTGCTGATGGGCAGCCCGTTTGTCGAGGCGCTGTTCCTGGGCGCCGTGGTCAGCATCTCCTCCACCGTCGTGCTGGTCAAGATCGCCGGGGAGTCGACGCTTGAGACGGCGCTGCACGGCCGGCTGGCGCTTAGCTGGACGATCGTCCAGGACCTGCTCACCGTGGTGTTGGTGGTCGTCCTCTCGGCGGTTGCCAGCGAATCGGACCAGCCACTGCTCGACGCCCTCTTCTCGATCACCGTGGCCCTAGCCTTCGTGGCCGGGGTGCTGGTGGTCGGCGGCCGCGTCCTGCCGGCGCTCCTGTCGCGGGTGGCGCTGCTGGGCAGCCGCGAGCTCTTCGTGGTGGCAGTCGCCGTGCTGGCCATCGGAACAGCCGCGGCCGCCGGCGCGCTCGGTGTCTCCGTGGCGCTCGGGGCGTTCGTGGCTGGGCTTGCGCTGGCCGAGTCCGACCTGGCGGCCAGCGTGCTCGGCGAGGTGGTTCCGCTGCGCGAGCTGTTCGCGACCATCTTCTTCGTGTCGGTTGGGATCCTGCTGCAGCCCGCCGCCATCCTTGCCGGCTGGCCGATCGTCCTCGTGCTGCTGCTCCTGATCGTGATCGGGAAGGGCCTGCCGATCGCGGCGATGGCGCGCCTGGCCGGCCATCCGCCCGGGACTGCACTCCGAACCGCCGGGCTGGTGGCGCAGAGCGGCGAGTTCAGCTTCGTGCTGGCGACCGTTGGCCTCGAGCTCGGCGCGATCGGACAGGACACGTTCAGCCAGGCGATGGGGGCGGTGGTGCTCTCGATCCTGGCCGCTTCCACCGTCGCGGCAGCGACGGGTCGGCTCGGTGACCTGCTCGACCGTCGGTGGCCGATGCCGGTGCTCACCGCCGATATCGAGCGCCACGCCGCCGACCTCCGGCGACATGCCGTGGTGCTCGGCTACGGCGCCGTGGGGCGGACGGTGGCTCGCATGCTCGCCGGACGTGGCATCCCCTGGGTGGCAGTCGATGCCGACTACCCGCTCGTCCGCTCGGCGATCCGGCTGGGGGTCCCCGTGGTGTATGGCGACGCTGGCACCCCGTCCGTACTGGATGCGGTCCGCATCGAGACGGCGAGCGCATTGGTGGTGGCGATTCCGGATGCGTTGGCGGCGCGACAGGCGGTGCGCTACGCGGTGCGCTCCAACCCGCGGCTGCACGTTGTGGCACGAGCCCATTCACAGGCGGACGAGCTCGAGCTGGGGCGGCTCGGCGCCGCCCACGTGATCACGGCCGAGCGCGAGCTTGGGCACGAGCTGGTGCGGCACACGCTGTTGCGCTTCGGGGTCAGCGAGCGCGAGATCGACACGATCCTTCGCCGGCGGGATTAGGCCGCCGGCTGGTCGAAGGCCTCCGCAACGCGGTCGGCGAGCTCGTCGAGCGAGTCGACGACGAGCGCCGGCGTCGCGGGTGGCAGCGACT
>DASQFY010000207.1:0-7558 GCA_035632895.1 Candidatus Dormiibacterota bacterium | reverse complement strand
GTGGGCCACCGCCGCCTCGCGGGTGGCATGCCGCACGGAATGCGGCGTGCCGGCGATCTCGCGGCCGAGCGGATGCGCCCCGAACAGAAGCTGATCGAAAAGGGTGAAGATATGGTCGCCAGGCGAATCCTCGTACATCCGAATCTCGTCGATGATCACCGGCTTCTCGGCACGCAGATCCGCACGGCGCAGGAGTGGCCACAGCACCAGCTCGGCGACGACCTCCAGGGCTCGTTCGACCGCCTGGGCCGGCACCTTGGCGCTGTAGACCGTCAGCTCCCGGTCGGTCGAGGCGTTCACGCCACCGCCGCAGCCCTCGACGGCCTCGGACAGGCCGCCCGGATCGGGATAGCGGCGCGTCCCCTTGAAGACGAGGTGCTCGAGCATATGCGAGAGGCCGCCGTGCGCGGCGTCCTCGTGGCGCGACCCGACCTGGACGAACAGGCCAACCGCGACGGAACGGCCGGCGGGCATCTCCTGCGTCACGACCCGCAGCCCATTCGGCAGCACGCTCCGCTGGAATGGGAGCGGGGCGACCCTTGGGCGGCGTGCGGCCAGGCGGGACGCCACGCTAGGCGTCGTCATCCTCATCGGCGGCATCTGGCGACATCAGCAGCTCCATCTGGATGAAGCGCAGGTCGCGTGCCAGCTCATCGGCGGTGCGCGGCGTTGGGCGTCCGGACGGTTGATCCTCTGACTCGCCGACCGGCGAGATGCCGGCCGCGAACTCGATCACCACTCGCTCGGAGCCGATCACCAGGGTGTAGATCAGCAGCTGCTCGGAGGTGGTGTCGAACTGGAGGTAGTCGAATGAGTCCAGGTTCAGGCAGATCGAGAGCGGGGTGAAGTAGCTGGCGATCTCCGGATGGTCGACCACGATGCGCTCGACCCAGCCGGTCCCGCTGCTCGTCACCAGGTTGCCGCGGTAATAGGTGTACGTCACGGTCTGCTTCAGCAGCGGCCGCAGGACGTTGTAGATGTCGCTTCGGTTGGTGACGACGCCGGTGTTGATATAGAGCTTTGCGCGCGCGTCGGACATCTCATGCTTCGCCGGCTGCGGTGGGTCGCCGGCGAGTCTACACCTGCGCCGATGGCGCCGGCCGCCACGGCCGGCGCGCCAATCGGCGCTGCTACGATGTTGCCCGTGAAGCTGCTCGCCGCCGATATCGGCAATACGAACGTCACGCTCGGGCTGTTCGCCGACGCCGAGCTGGTCGGCTCGTGGCGGGCAACCAGCCGCGCCACGGCCACGGCCGACGAGGTGGCGGCCCTCACCACCGAGATGCTGTCCCTGGATGGGCATCGCCTTTCCGAGCTTGACGCGGTCGCCCTCGCCTCGGTCGTGCCGCCACTGACCGACACCTTCGAGCGCTTCCTGCGCGACCGCGCCGGGCTAGAGCCGACGATCGTCGACGCCGCTGCGCTGCGCGACATCCTGCCGATCGAGATCGACCGACCGGCGGAGGCGGGCGCTGACCGGCTCTGCAACGCGCTGGCGGCACAGGTCGAGTTCGGCGGGCCGGCGATCGTGGTCGACCTGGGCACCAGCACGAACTTCGACATCGTCAGCGCGGAAGGCGCCTACATCGGCGGCGCGATCGCCCCGGGACTCGGCCTCTCGCTCGAGGCGCTGGTCGGCTACGCCAGCAAGCTGCCGCGGATCGACCTGCGCCGGCCACCGCACGCCATCGGCGCCAACACCGTCCACGCCATGCAGTCGGGAACCGTGCTCGGCTACATCGGGCTGGTGAGCGGCCTGTTGACCGCCCTGCGGGGCGAGCTGATGGAGCGCTCGCCGGCTGGCAGCCGGGTGACGGTGATCGCCACCGGCGGCTACACCTACGAGGCCTGGCTGCGCGAGGTTCCCGGCATCGACGGCATCGAGCCGGACCTGACGCTGCGGGGCATCCGCTACGCGTGGGAGCGGATCCGGGGCGCGCCGGCACCAACCGCCCGAGCGGCAGGATCGGAGGCAGCAGAGCGATGAGCGAGCCACGCGGGTCCCTGGCAGGGCGCCGGATCGTCGTCGGCGTCAGTGGCAGCATCGCCGCCTACAAGGCGGTTGCGCTCGTTCGGCTGCTCGCCGAACGCGGCGCGGTGGTCGACGTCGCCATGACCCCGGCGGCCACGCGGTTCGTGACCCCGCTCACGTTCGCCTCCCTCACCCACCGCCCGGTGCTGGATGACGTGATGGCGCTCGACGGCGAACAGCAGATCGCCCATGTCGAGCTGGCGGAAGGGGCGGACGCAATTGTCATCGCCCCGGCCACCGCGAACGTGCTGGCCGAGCTGGCCGCCGGCCTGGTGCGGGACGCGGTGACCGCCGTCGCCTGCGCCAGCCGCGCGCCGGTCATCCTGGCACCGGCCATGGACGCGGGGATGTGGACCAATCCGGCCACCCAGCGGAACGTGGAGACGCTGCGCGGCTTCGGCCACCTGGTCGTCGAGCCCGAGGTCGGCGCGTTGGCGAGCGGCTTGACCGGGGTCGGCCGCCTGGCGGAGCCGGCCACCATTGCCGAGGCGGTCGAACGTCTCTTCGTGCGCTCCGGCGACCTGGACGGACTGCACGTGGTGGTGAGCGCCGGTGGAACGCGCGAGCCGCTCGACCCGGTGCGCTTCATCGGCAATCGGAGCAGCGGCAAGATGGGCGTTGCCATCGCCGAGGCAGCCCGTGACCGGGGCGCCAACGTCACGCTGGTGGCCGGCGCCATGAGCGTTCCGCCGCCGCGCGGGGTGACGGTGACCGAGGCCACCACCGCGGCCGCCATGCGCGAGGCGGTGCTGCGCGTGGCGCCGTCCGCCGACATCCTGGTCATGGCCGCGGCCGTTTCCGACTTCGCGCCGAAGCGTGCATCCGCCACCAAGATCAAGCGCGAGGGGACCGGCCTCCAGGTCGAGCTGGTGCCAAACCCGGATATCGTGGCCGAGGTGGGCGAGATGCCGGACGGGGTCCGGCCCTTCCTGATCGGCTTCGCCGCCGAGAGTGATGACCTGGAGGCGAACGCGACCGGCAAGCTGCGCGACAAGGGGCTCGACCTGATCGTCGGCAACGTGGTTGGCGGACCGTTCGACGCCATCGGCTCGGACGAGAACAAGGTGACGGTATTCGGGGTGGAGGGCGCCCTGACCGACTGGCCGATGCTGCCCAAGCGCCAGGTCGCCGAGCGCCTGTGGGACATGATCGTGGATCGCTATCGCACGGCACGACCGGCGCCAGAACCGGCCCCCCGCCCTTCCCGCTCGCGCCGGCGCTGAGCGTGGAGACCGTCCGGACCGCCGCGGATCTCCGGGCTGCGATCCTCGAGCGTCGCGTCTCCGGCGACGCCGTCGGCTTCGTGCCAACCATGGGCATGCTGCACGACGGGCAGCTCTCGCTCGTGCGCCGCGCCAAGGCCGAGAACGGCTGCGTCGTGGTCAGCTGCTTCACCAACCCGCACGAGTTCGCCGCCCTGGACGAGGGCAGTCGCATGCCGCGCGACGAGGCGCGCGACCTCGCCCTGCTCGAGCGGGAGAAGGCCGAGATCGCCTTCCTGCCGGACGTGGCGACCCTGTACCCGCCGGACGATCTGACGAGGGTCAGCGTGGAGGGGCTCACCCGCCAGCTGGAGGGCGCCTCGCGGCCGGGCCACCTGGACGGGCTGACCACGATCATGCTGAAGCTCGTCAACCTCGTGGGGCCGGCGCGTCTCTACCTTGGCCAGAAGCACGCCCAGCAGATCGTCATCCTGCGTCGCATGCTGCGCGACCTCTTCATGAACGTAGAGCTGGTCGTCTGCCCCACCGTCCGTGACTCGGACGGGCTGGCACTGTCCAGCGCGAATGCGCAGCTTTCGATCGAGCAGCGCCACGCGGCCGCCTGCCTGTTCGCGGCACTCGGCGCCGCCGATGAGGCGTACCAGGCCGGCGAGCGTTCGGCGGAGGTGCTTCGCGCCCGCATGACCGATGCGATCGGCGCCGAGCCGATGGCGCGGCCCGACTACATCAGCGTGGCGGACGCGCAGTCGCTTGCCGAGCTGCAGCGGGTCTCAGGTCCGGCGCTGGCGCTGGTCGCGGCCTGGATCGGCCGCACCCGCCTGGTGGACAACCTGCCGCTCGGCTCAGACGCCGTTTGAGGGAATCGGCCGCAAAGTACTAGTGAATTCGGGCCCGGGATTCGTATGATGCGCGCTGTCGCCGCGGCTCCGGTACGCGACCGGATGTGCTGCGGCGCATGGGAGGCCGGCGAGTGCCCACGTCCGGCCTCCTTTCTCGTCCGCTTAGGAGCGGCCCGCCGCACGCAGGTCTGCCTTGTAGGCTCGCTTGGCGGCCTGATAGCGCTCCAGCGCCTCCGCCGAATCGACATCGCCCAGCGTCGGATGCCGTGGCAGCACCTCGTCGAGCCCCGGCAGCTGGACGCCGAACCGCTTGGCCAGGACGGCGAGCATGGAACGCACCTTCATATCCCCGAAGGAGGGAAGCGCCATCAGGCGCGCCCGCAGGTCGCGCCCGTCATGCGCCTCGGTCCAGATGCGTGCGGCGTCGCCCCCGTATTCCCGCGCCACGAGTGCGCACAGCGCCTGGACGCGCTTGGCCATTGCGCCGGGAAACCGGTGCAGGGCCGGCCGCTGGCGAAAGACCGCCCCCAGCTCCTCGGGATCCATGGCCGCGATGTGCGCTGCATCCAGGTGGCCGATCCTGCGGCGCAGCTCGGCCGGACCGCTGAAGGCCTTCTGGACCGTCACCTGCTGGTCGAGGGCAAAGCCGATGAGGAGCGCGAGCGGGTCGGTCGCCAGCAGGCGGTCGGACTCCTCGTCCCCTGTGAAATGGAGCCGGTCGACCGGCGTGAGCGTGGCTGTCATGCCCGCATGCTACGCCCACGCGGTAACGCTCGCGGCGACGGGTTCAGAGGCGAGCCAGCAGCGCGTCGGCGTCGAGCGCGCCTCCCACGAGATCGATAATGGTGGCGATCTTCTCGGTGTCGCTCGGATGCGTCTTGACCAGGATTTCGTTCACCGCCTGGGCAGTGGAATAGGTATCGGTCTCGACCAGGTAGGCGAACAGGTTGGCCGCGCGCAGCTCGGAGAGCATGCGCGCCGGCGGCCTGAAGCCACCGGTCATGACGATCCCGGTCACCCTCGGCCCGCGGACCCCGCTCATATCCCGGTTGGCGACCACCGCCGCCATCAGGAGGTCCTCGCGATCGCCGGGCGTGATCAGCAGTGTCCGATCGCGGAGCAGCGGCACCGCATGCTCGGCCTGCATGGCGCCGATGGCGACCTGCCCAATCGTCTGGCCGGGTGTCGCCTCGCCGGTGAGCAGCTCCCCCTGCAGGTGCGTGGCGATCAGCTCCAAGGACGGGTTCGCCAGGAACTGGCTGTACGGGATGCAGCCGAGCAGCTGGACCCCATGCTGGGCGAGCCCGCGTGCCAGCACATCGGGCAGGTGTGGAGCGGCGGCGACGTCGACCTTGTTGACGACCGCGCCCAGGATGCGGACCCGATGGCGCTCGAAGAGCGCCTGGTTCAGCACGATCTCGTCGATCGGCCGTCCCACGCCCCCCTCGCTGACGATGATGACCGGCGCGTCGAGGAGGCTTGCCACGCGGGCATTCGAGAGCCCGATCACCGCCCCCACGCCGGCGTGCCCCGTCCCCTCGATCAGGACCAGGTCCTTGTCGGCCGCGACCGTTCGGTCGGCGGCCACCACCGCCGCCTCAAGGTCCTCGTCGATCCGTCCCAGCACGTAGTCCGTGGTGAAGTGGCGCGGCAGCGTCACCGGACTCATGTCGTTCAGTGCATCGGGCAGGTCGAAGACCGCCTTCATGAGCACGGCGTCCTCGTCGGCGCGGGTGCCGTCGACTACGAGGTAGCGTTGCCCGATCGGCTTCAGGAAGCCGAGCCGATGGCCCCGTTGCGCGATCGCCGCCGCCAGGCCGAGCGAGGTGGTCGTCTTGCCGCGGTTCTGGCCGGTCGCCGCCAGGAAGATGCGGCGTGCGCCGCTCACCCCCGTGCCTTGGACCGCCGCTCGATCAGGTCGACCCCCTCGCGCAGGCGCTGGACCAGCTCGGCGTCGAGCACCTCCGGCTCCAAGTGCTCGCCGAGCCGCTCCATCATGTCCGCCGCGATCGCCATCAGGATGTCGGCGTCGGCGATGAAGAACTGCGGCTCGTTGTTGTAGCGAACCAGGGTCAGCCGACCCTGGAGGGCGGTGCCGCTGTCACCGTGCGAGACCTGCGTCCCGAAGTTGTGGCCCTGGATGCCATCGGGGTTGTTCAAAAAATTCAGGGCGTTGTCGATGGCGAGCCCGAACCGTGCACGCCAGCTCACGATTCGCTCCTGGACGTCGGGCGTCAGGCCGATCTCACCCACCTCCTCGAACACCTCGCGGGTGACCGTCAGCTGGCCCACCAGGGTCGAGCCGGCCCGATTGCCGAGCATCACCTGCAGCGAGCGCTCGAGCGTGAAGACGTCCGAGTCGAAGCGAGGCGAGGTCGTCACCTCGGCCAGCAGGTCCTCCACGTTGTCGAGCGCGCCGGCGTCGGCGAGCGCCGTGGCGAGGTTCAGGATCTCCTCGCGAAAGAGGAAGCGCTCCTCGTGGTCGAGCATGGGGAAGTCCCTTCTACGGGTACAGCCCGCGCAGTGTGGTCGCCTCGGCGACGCGCGCGACGGCGACCATGTAGGCCGCGGTCCGCATCTCGACGTCATGGCGCTGGCTCATGGCGTGCACCGCCTCGAAGGCACGATCCATGATCTCCCGGAGGCTCTGGTTGATGCGGGCCTCGGTCCAGAAGAACGACTGCATGTCCTGAACCCACTCAAAGTAGCTGACCGTCACCCCGCCCGCGTTGCACAGGATGTCGGGGATCAGGAAGATGCCGCGCTCGTGGAGGATGGCATCAGCCTCGGGCGTGGTCGGACCGTTCGCCGCCTCCGCGACGATCCTGGCCCGGATCCGAGGCGCGTTGTGGCGGGTGATCTGGTTCTCGAGCGCGGCCGGCACCAGGATTTCACAGTCCGTCTCCAGGACCTCGGCGTTGCTGATCTCCTCCGAGCCGGGGAACCCCACCACCGTGCCATGCTCCTGCTTCCAGGCGCTGACCTTGGCCGGGTCCAGGCCCTTTGGGTTCGCGATGCCTCCGCTCGAGTCGCTGACGGCCACGATGACTGAGCCCTCCGCAGCCAGCAGCGCGGCCGCGATCGAGCCCGCGTTGCCGTAGCCCTGCACCGCGACCCGTGCGCCGACGAGCGGAATGCTCTTCGCCTTGCAGCATTGCAGGAGCGTGAAGACGGCGCCGCGCGCGGTTGCCTCGTTGCGACCCAGCGAGCCTCCGATCGCGATCGGCTTGCCGGTGACGACCGCGCTGATCGTGTAGCCGTGGTGCATGGAATAGGTGTCCATGATCCAGGCCATCGTCTGGGCGTTGGTGTTCACGTCGGGCGCCGGGATGTCCCGATCGGGACCGATGAGCGGGCTGATCTCGGTGGTGAACCGTCGCGTCAGGCCCTCCACCTCACGGAGAGAGAGCTTCTTGGGGTCGACGATCACGCCGCCCTTGCCGCCGCCGAATGGGATGCCCACC
>DASQFY010000206.1:0-3810 GCA_035632895.1 Candidatus Dormiibacterota bacterium | reverse complement strand
CGAACGCGACCGGGTACCCCCAGGTTGCCACCACGTTTCCGATCACGAACGCCCAGAAGGCGCCGATCCCGAAGGCGAACGTGAAGTAAACACTGAAGGCGACGTCGCGGATCGGGCCGGCGGCGCGGTCGGCCAGGTACGCCTGCAGCACTGGGGACTCACTGAAGACGGCGGTGCCGAACGGCAGGAGCAGCGGGGCGAGCAGCCACAGGTTGGCGCCCGCGGCCAGGAAGGCGAGGATGCCCACCGCCGAGAGCAGGTAATACGTCACCAGCGTCCGACGCCGGCCGAGGCGGTCCGAGAGCGAGCCGGCGAGCAGCGGCCCCACCACCGCGCCGATAAGCAGCAGTGCGTAGAGCCAGGCGGTGGTCGCCTCATCGATGCCCAGTGGGCCGCGCAGGTACAGGAGCATGAACGGCGCAACGATGTCCAGGCCGCGCCCGCCGGCGGCGATCAGGGCCGCGCCCAGGATCAGCCGCAGGTCGCGGCGACGCATGACGGTCCAGATCTGGCCGCGCACCGATCCGGTGTTGCGCGCGGCGGCGCGATAGGCGCGGCTGTCCTCGCGCACGTTGAGCGCGATCAGCACCCCAACCGCCAGCGCGGGCACGCCGAACAGGGCCAGGGTGGCCTGCCAGCCGACGGTGGCCAGCAATGCGCCGCCCACGAACGGGACCAGGATGGTGCCGATATTGCCGCCGCTGATGTGCGCGCTGATCGCGAATCCGCGGCGGTGCTGCGGGTACGTATCGGACAGGAGCGCGTTGCCGACCGGATGCTGCGGGCTGGCCCCGATGCGCGCGGCGCTGATGCCGGCCAGCAGCTGGCCGGCCGACTGCGCCAGGCCCGACACCAGCATGCTGGTCCCGAAGATGATCTGGCCGCCGGCCAGCAGGGCGGGGCGCGCCACGTAGCGGGTCAGGAAGCCGTAGAACAGCTGCATGGTGCCGCCCACGGCGGTGGTCACTGCGATGAACAGCCCGATGTCTCGGGCATCGAGCGAGAACTCAATGATCACGATCGGGTAGATGAGCGGCATCAGCGCGGACTGGGCGTGGATCACGGCGTGGCCGAGCGCCAGCAGACCGAGGGTCACGGCCGGAGTGCTGGCGCCGCGGCCGGTGCTAGGATCGGGAGCGATGTCGGTCACGGCGGCTCCGGGCGCTCAGCGGGCGGGTGCGGCTGCGGGTGGAGCGGCGGTCGACGAGCTCGACAAGCGTCTGATCGCCACTATTCCGCAGGTGTTCCGCCATCTGCTGGCGCACGCGCGGCGAAGGCCCGCCTGGCGGGAGCTGACGTACCAGCAGTACAACGTGCTGCGCATCATCGACGCTGAGGGGCCGGTGCCGCAGGCGGAGATCGCGCGTCGCCTGCTCGTGTCGGCCCCGGTCGTGACGCGCCTGGCCAGCGGCCTGGTGGAGGCCGGGCTGACCGAGCGAGGGCACGACCCGGAGGATCGGCGCACGGTTCGCCTCACCTTGACTCCCGCCGGGCGGCGCCGTGCCAGGGCCATGCGCCGCGACCTGCTGGCCGCCGCGGCCGAGCTTATCGAACCGCTGCCCGAGGAGCGGCGCGCGGCAGTCGCCGCTGCCCTCGAGGAGCTCCAGGTGCTGCTGCCCACCCGTCGCTAAGCGCGCAGCGCCTATTCGTTGGCAGCGCGGCGGTCCACCGCGGGCGGCACGCCCGACGGGCCGCGGGCTGCGGTCGAGCCGGTTGCATCGGTCCAGGCCTGGTTGCGAAAGAGCAGCTGCCAGGCGACAAGCCCGATGAAGACTGTCGAGATGGCGGCCCCCAGCAGGAACGCCGCCGGCGCATCCCACACCTGCGCCACCACGCCGGCGAAGAAGCCGCCGATCGGCGCGGACCCGGCGAAGACGGTCACGTATAGGGACATCACCCGGCCGCGCAGCTCGTTCGGCACGTTCGACTGCACGGTGACGTTGATGGTGTTGACCATCAGCATCGAGGCGAAGCCCACCACCACGATCACCGGGTACGCGATGAGGGGCGAGGGCGAGAGGCCCAGGGCCACCTCGAAGACCACGAAGGCGAGCGCACCGCCCAGGATCAACCCCAGCATCGGGCGTCGTACTCCAGCGAAGGCGAGCGTGAGCGAGCCCATCAGCGAGCCCGCCCCCATGGCCGCGAACAGCAGGCCGTACCCATCGGCGCCCAGCTCCAGGGTGTAGCGGGCGAAGAGCGGCAGCAGGGTCTGGAAGTTCATCCCGAAGGTCGCCATCCCGCCGAGCAGGACCAGCAGCCAGAGGACGGTCGGCGTGCGCCGCGCGTAGCGCAGCCCTTCGGCAAGGCTGGTACGGACCGATGCGAAGTGCTCGGGGCGTTCGGCTCGGTGCAGGGCTCCCGGGTCCATGCGCCACAACGCGGCAAGCACGGCGAGGTAGGTCAGGGCGTTCACGCCGAAGTTGAAGGCCGGACCGTAAAAGGCGATCGCGATTCCGGCCACCGCCGGACCGAGGACGCGGGCCAGGTTGAAGCTGGCGCTATTCAGCGCGATGGCGTTCATCAGGTCCGCCCGCGGAACAAGTTCCGCGGCGAATGACTGGCGGACCGGCATGTCGACCGCGTTCACGATCCCGAGCACGCCGGCCAGGACGAAGATGTGCCAGATCTCGACGACGCCGCTGAACGTCAGCGTGAAGAGGATCAGCGCCTCGCCCATCGCCAGCGCCTGGGTCGCCATCAGTGTCTTGCGCTTGTCGACCCGATCGGCCAGCACCCCACCGAGCGGCGCAAGGAACATGGCGGGCGCGAACTGCAGCGCGATCACCGCGCCGACCTGGAGCGGACTGCCACCCAACAGCAGCACGAGCCAAGGCTGGCTGACCGACTGCATCCAGGTGCCGATGAGGCTGACGCTCATCCCGAACCAGTAGGACCGATAGTTCGGATGTCGCAGCGCGGAGAACCCGCGACGGAACCCGCCTCCCCCGCCCGGCGTCACCGGTTCGGGCTCGTCGAGGCGAGTCAGGACCCGCAGCTGTGGCGGGCCTCTGGTCAGCAGCAGTCGGAGGCTGTCGAGGCTCATTGCTTAGCAATGCTAACAAATTATCCGGCCCGATCCAAACCGGCTTTTGGAGGGGAGGTCTAGTATCTTCGGCGCGATGACCCGCCAATCGCGCCACGTCGCCGGCTGGGCTCTGGCCCTGGCGATGGCCCTGCTCCTGGAGCTGTCTGTCGTCCGGCCCACGGTGGCGCCGGACCTCGGTGGAGCGGCCCCGACCCCGGCGCCCCAGACGACTCCGGGCGCCTCAAGCCCCGACCCGTTCGACACGCTGCCGCACGTCGTCACGCGGCCAACGCCGGTCGATGGGATAGCAGGCTCGGCGCGCCCGGCGGAGCTGGCGCCGGTCCCCGCCGAGCAGGCCGCCGCGCTCCAGCTGGCGATTGACCGCGCGCGGTCGAAGTTCAATCTGGACACCCTGGTGGTCGGCGTCTCCGTCCCCGGCGGGCGCGGCTGGACCGGGGCATCCGGACTGGCACGCGACGGGGTCACCCCCCTCACCGGCGACTCCCCGTTCGTGATCGCCAGCATCACGAAGACTTTCGTGGCGGCAATCGTCCTGCAGCTGGTCCAGGAGCGACGGCTCTCACTCGACGCGGAGGTCCTCACGCTGCTTCCCGAGGTCGCGATTCCGGCGGGAGTCACCGTCGAACAGCTCCTGAACCACACCAGCGGCATCGCGGATCTCCTGAACCCGCTGCGGCCCCAGCTGATCAACGAGACGGAGCGCGTCTTCACGCCCGCGGAGGTGGTGGCGGCGGTCGGAGCCCCGTGGTGGCCGCCGGGCA
>DASQFY010000205.1:0-1695 GCA_035632895.1 Candidatus Dormiibacterota bacterium | reverse complement strand
CCGAGCAGCCGCGGCTGCACGGGCACGACCTTGCGCAGCGTGCGCTCGAGATGGAAGGTCAGCACCGCGGGACTGATCTTCACCACCTTGACCCCGAACGGCATGCGGATCGAGTCCTCGGTGAGGTGCACGATGTGCTCGCCCTCGCCGAAGCCGACGAGGTTGACCTGGGCCGAGACCTCGCCGGGCACGATCCGCTGGATCATCCCCGGCGACGCCCGCAGCCGCACCTCCACCGCGTTCACCGGCTCGCCGGTGAGCTCGAGCTGGCGGGGAAAGTTCTGCAACTCGACCGGCACGCTCAGCCCCATCTCCGAGGTGCGCTCGCCGGCGACCAGGAGCCACAGCAGCACGGCGAAGCCCAGGCTCATGAGCTTCAGTGGAAGGCTGTCCAGCAGCGGCTTCATCATTCGTCCCGGGCCGGGAGCGTCTGCCGCCGGGTCGGAGCGGCCGGGGCCCCGTCGCTGGACGCCTCGACCTCGAGCGCATCGAGGAGCGCCTGCTTCAGGAGGTTTCCGTCGAGATCCCGCCGGATGTTCCCGCCCGCCACAACCGAGATGGTGCCGGTTTCCTCCGACACGACGACGGCGATGGCGTCCGTGTCCTCGGTGACGCCGATGGCGGCGCGGTGGCGGCTGCCGAGCTCGCGCGAGAGCTGCGGGTTGACGGTGAGGGGCAGGAAACACGCCGCCGCCGCCACCCGGTTGCCCTGGATCACCACCGCCCCGTCGTGCAGCGGCGTTCCCGGGTTGAAGATGCTGATGAGCAGGTCGTAGGTGAGCAGCGCGTCCAGCCCGATGCCGGTCTCGATGTAGCTGCGCAGCCCCATCTCCCGCTCGATGACCACGATGGCGCCGGTGCGCTGGGCGGACAGCGTCGTGGAGGCGAGCACCACCTCGTCGATGACCTCCTCGGTGCGCTGGGAGCCGAAGACGCCGGGCAGCGGGGCCTTGCCCAGGTGGGCGAGCACCTTCCGGATCTCGGCCTGGAAGACCACGATGATGCCGAAGACCAGGTAGGGCAGGAAGGTGCGGAGCAGCCAGTTCACCGTCTCCAGGTGCAGGAGCTGCGAGCTCCAGTACAGCACGACGAGCATGAACGCCCCCACCGCCATCTGGACGGCGTGGGTGCCGCGGATGAACTGCAGGAGCTGGTAGATGAGGAAGGCGACGATGAGGATGTCGAGGGCGTCGAGCCAGGAGACGTCCGCGGTGCGCCAGAACTCGGCCAGCCGCGTCATGCCGCGAGGATGGCGTCGCACATCCGCGCCACCTCCACCATCGGCCGCACGTCGTGCACGCGGACCACGTGCGCGCCGGCCAGCACGCACGCCGCCACCGCCGCCGCCGTTCCCATCAGGCGCTCGCCCACCGGGAGGTCCAGCACTTGCCCGATGAAGCTCTTGCGGGATGGTCCGACCAGCACCGGGCGGTCCAGCGCTTCGATCTCCGGCAGGCGCCTCAAGACCTCGAGGCTGTGGTCCGCGTTTTTGGCGAAGCCCACCCCGGGATCGACGATGAGCTGCGAGCGGCTGACCCCAGCCGCCTCGGCGACGGCGATCCGCTGCCGCAGCTCCGCGACCACTTCACCCATCACGTCCTGGTAGCTGGGCTCCCGGTGCATCGCGGCGAAGTCGCCGCGCAGGTGCATCACCACCGCGGGAACGCCCCGTCGGGCGATCAAGGGGGCGAGTGC
>DASQFY010000204.1:0-12508 GCA_035632895.1 Candidatus Dormiibacterota bacterium | reverse complement strand
GTCGGCTCGTCGCATCCTGGGGCGGAAGTACGTCCCAAGGGTTTGGCTGTTCGCCAATTAAAGCGGTACGCGAGCTGGGTTCAGAACGTCGTGAGACAGTTCGGTCTCTATCCGCCGTGGGCGCAGGGAACTTGAGAGGAGTTGCTCCTAGTACGAGAGGACCGGAGTGAACGAACCAATGTTGTGCCAGTTGTCACGCCAGTGGCATTGCTGGGTAGGTATGTTCGGTTGGGATAAGCACTGAAAGCATCTAAGTGCGAAGCTCGCCTCAAGATCAGGTTCCCCACCGGGTAACCGGGTAAGACCGCAGCGAGACTAGCTGTTTGATAGGCCGCACGTGTAAGCGCAGCAATGCGTTCAGCTAAGCGGTACTAATGGTCGAGGGCTTGACCTAATTCACGCGACTAGCACGCTGCTGGATCGCGCGGAATCGCCGGCGCCAGAAGCGCCGGCTCCGAGACGATCGAGGCTTCCAGTCTCCGGTTTGCTCGCCAATTCGGGCGAGTCGACCAATTGAAGATGATCCCGGTGACGCTAGCGGAGAGGATCCACCCGTTCCCATCCCGAACACGGAAGTTAAGCTCTCCAGCGCCGAAGATACTTGGGGGGCAACCTCCTGGGAAAATAGGTCGTCGCCGGGGTCTTCACTCACCGGCTGATGGCGCCCGCTTCAGACTGAGCGGGCGTTTCTGTCGCCCGCCGGTCATCATGTGCCGCGGGGCGGGGCGGCCGCGGCGTATCCTCCTCGCGTGCAGCCGATGGACCGGATCTGCCCGTTCCTGGCGCTGGCTGCCGACCATCGCACCGTGGTCGACGGCTACGATCCGGACCACCTCTGCCATGCCCTGCCCGAGCCCGATGCGCTCGATCGCGCACGCCAGGTGCAGCTCTGCCTGAGCGAGGCGCATCGCGACTGCGAGCGCTACGTGGCGGCCCTCGAGGCTCGACGCGAGGACGGGCCGATGCTCCCCCTGCCGGCGCCCGATGCGCGGATCGCACGCACGCGGCTGATCCTCGACTCGGAGGTTCCGAGTCGAGCCCTCACGGCGAGACAACGATTCTTCGGAGGGAGGTCCGGCCGGCTGGTGCTGGCCGGTGTCGTGGCGATGCTCTCCATCCTGGCGCTTGCGAGCGGGGCGGCCGACGGGTTCGCCAACTTCGTGGCGGGGACGGGCGCGACGCCCACGGCGACGCCGCAGCCCACCGCAGTAGCCACGCCGCTGCCGACGGAGGCCGCAACCCCGACCCCGTCACCGCCGGCCATCACACCAATCCCGGCAACGCCTGTCCCGACCCCGGCTGCCACGCCTACGCCCGTGCCCGCCCCCACCGCGCAGAGCTACGTCGTGCAGGAGGGTGACACGCTGGGCGCCATCGCAGCCCGCTTCGGGACGACCGTCGAGGCGATCCAATCGGCCAACGGCCTTGAGGGCGACGTCATCAATATCGGACAGGTGCTGATCATTCCCTGACCCTGCCCTGAGCCAACTACATCGGCGGCTGACAGGTGCGGCAGAAGGTGGTTGCCTCGTCGCCGCCGATCTGCCGAAGCGGCCGTCCGCAGCGCGGGCACGGTTCCCCGCCGCGCAGGTGCACCTTCAGGAATTCGCGATGCTGCAGCTGGATGTCGGGCGGAACCAGATCGCGCAGCCGTACCACGGCGTCCGCCAGCACCGTGCGCATGGCGTCGTACAGTCGATCGATGTCTTCGGGGCGAAGCGTGCTGCGGCGGCGAAGTGGCGCCAGCTGTGCCGCCCACAGGATCTCGTCGGAATAGGCATTTCCAATGCCCGCCACGAACCGCGAGTTGCGGAGGAGCGACTTCAGCTCACCGGGATGGCGGCGGATCCGCTCCCGAAACCGCTCCGCGGTGAGCTCCGGGTCGTCGGCATCGGGCCCCATTTCGGTCCAACCCGGAATCGCGTCGAGGCCATCGGGTGGGACGAGGTAGAGCTTGCCGAGCATCTCGCGGTCGACATAGCGGAGCTCGCTGCCGTCCGCGAACCGCAGCCGCAGACCGGTTCGAGCACGCATCTTGGATGCGCCGTCGTCGAGCAGCCAGAAGCGCCCCGCGAGCATTGGGTTGGCGGCCAGCAGCCGCTCCTCCCGGCCGTCGCGCTCGAACGGGAGAAGCAGGAACTTGCCACGTCGCCGCGCACGGCCCACCACGCTGCCAGCCAGCGAGGCCAGCTCGGCCGGCGTGGCGCGCACCAGGATCGGGGCGGGGGCGGTGGCCTCGAGCACCTCGCGGCCGGTTAGGCGCTCCGCCAACTGCTCCGCGACGATGATCAGGTCGGGCAGCTCAGGCACTCAGGGCCCCATTGACCATCATGGTATGCTCCACCGGCTCTGTAGCGAACAACCGCATAGCCGCGCGCGGACGCGCGTTCGTTCTCATCGGTAGTACTGGAGGAGTTGCGAGTCGTTCATCCGACATTGAAGGCAATTCCACCACGAAACTGACCTGGACGAGACGCCCTCCGCATGCGGAGGGCGTTGTTGCTGCAGGGACACTGTCCACCAAGGAGCGTATAGATCAGTTGACCGACGAGACGAAGCAGCCCGAGGCGCCGACCGACGAGGAGTCGACCGCGGCACAGGCGGAGACCGCCTCGGAGCCGATGGCCGAGCCCGAGCCCGAGCCCGAGCCCGAGCCGACAATGGCGGCTGAGGCCACCCCGGATCCCGTCGCCGAGGCGGATCCGATTGCCGAGCCCGCTGCTGCTGAGGTGGAGGCCACGCCGGAGCCGATCGTGGAGCCGGAGCCCAAGCCGGTCGCTGCCGAGGTGGAGGCCACGCCGGAGCCGATCGTGGAGCCGGAGCCCGTCACCGCCGACGCTGAGCCGACCCCGGAGTCGGTCGCCGAGTCCGAGTCTCAGACCGAGCCGGTCGCTGTAGTGGCCGCCACGGAGGCCGAGCCAGAGGCCGAACCGGCCGTGCCGCTGACGATGGCCGAGCTGCTGGAGCTGCCGGACAACGAGGTGAAGAGCCTCAAGCACGGCGACGTTGTCGAGGGAACGGTCGTCCGCATCGATCCGGACGAGATCCTGGTCGACTTCGGCGGCAAGAGCGAGGGCGTCGTCTCGAACCGCGAGCTGATGAGCCGTCGGGGCCCGCGCGATGGCGACGAGTCGCGGCCCGAGCTGAAGGTCGGTGACGAGGTGCTCGTCTACGTGCTGCAGCCCGAGTCACCCGAGGGCCACGCGGTCCTGTCGCTGCGTCGCGCCGGCCTGGAGCGCAAGTGGCGCGCCATGCAGGAGCGCTTCGATGCCGGCGAGATCGTCGAGGCCAAGGTGATTGATCACAACAAGGGCGGACTGATCGTCGACCTCGGCGTCCGAGGCTTCGTGCCGATCAGCCAGATCGTGGATTTCCCCCGTCGACCGCGCGACGAGCAGCCGCGCGACGCGGCTCAGGAGATTGCCGAGAAGCTGCAGCCATTCGTCGGCCGCACGCTGCGGCTGAAGATCCTGGAGGTCAACCGCAAGGCGAACCGCCTCATCCTCTCCGAGAAGGTGGCGCTCTACGAGGAGCGGCGCGAGAAGCGAGACGAGCTGTTCAGCAGCCTCCAGGTCGGGCAGCGCGTGACCGGCGTGGTCCGCAGCATCGCGCCCTTCGGCGTCTTCATCGACCTGGGCGGGATCGACGGCCTCGTCCATAAGAGCGAGCTGTCCTGGAACAAGGTCAACAATCCGGAGACCGCCTACGCGATCGGCGAGGAGGTCGAGGCCGAGGTGATCGACATCAACCACGAGCGCGGCCGGATCAGCCTGTCGATTCGTCGGCTGCAGCCGGACCCGTGGCAGGAGTCGGTCGCCAAGTACCAGATCGGTGATCTGATCTCCGGCACCGTGACCAAGCTCGTCAACTTCGGCGCCTTCGTACGCGTGGAGGAGGGCCTCGAGGGACTCATCCACATCAGCGAGCTCTCCAACCAGCGCGTGGCCCACCCCGGCGACGTCGTCAAGGAGGGCGAGGTGCTGAAGCTGAAGATCATCAGCCTGGACTCCGAACGTCACCGATTGGGACTCTCGCTGAAGCAGGCGGAGGAGCGATCGGCCGTGGCCACCCCAACGGCGGCTGCGCCGGCCCGATTCGAGGATCGACCCGCGCCGCGCCGCGACCGCCGAGACCGGCGCGATCGCGACTACCGTCCGGAAGATGCCGTCAGCGAGCCGGATGAGGGGATCGACAACACGATGGCCGCCGCCTTCGCGGAGTCGGGCCTCCTTGCGCAGTTCCGCACGTCCGAGTCCAAGTCGCAGGCCGCTGAAGCGCCCCAGACTGAAGCACCCCAGACTGAAGCACCCCAGGCTGAAGCACCCCAGGCTGAAGCACCTGCCGCCGCAGCAGTCGAAGTGGCGAGCGAAGGTGAGAGCGCCGATGCCGCGCCAGAGGCAGCAGCTGAGACCGTCGAAGCCGAGGCCCGAGCGCCGGAGGCCGGAGCCGCCGCGGGGGAGCCGAGTGCCGAGCCAACGCCGGAGGCCGTTGCCGCCGACGCCACCGAGGCCGCGGCCGAGCCCGAAGCGGAGCCCGAGCCCGAGCCCGAGGCGGTGGCCGTCGCTGAATCTGAGTCCGAGGCCGTCCCCGTTGCCGAGGTCGAGGCCGAGCCTGCGCCGGCCCCGGTGACGAAGAAGTCGAGCGGGAAGTCGGCCGCGCAGGCGAAGGCCTGAAGGTCGGCGGCCGACCGGCCGCCACCACCCGGCGACTGCCACGCCGTCCAGCACGGGCCGGCCTCGGGGAACATCGGTCCTTACGGTGAGCGATACGTAGCCGTAGGCCGTATCACCTATTGAAGGCACCAGACGATAGTGGTGCCGTACACTCACGAAACGTTCGGCGGGGCACACGCCGTCGGCGAACCAGCGGGAAGAGCTCATCCATGGACCGATTTGACAAGTTCACCGATCGAGCGCGGAAGGTCCTCACCCTTGCCCAGGATGAGGCCCAGCGCTTCAACCACAACTACATCGGTACCGAGCACCTGCTGCTCGGTCTCGTCCGCGAGGGCGAGGGTGTGGCTGCGCGCGTGCTCGAGAACATGAACGTCGAGCTGTCGAAGGTGCGGACCGCGGTTGAGTTCATCATCGGCCGTGGCGACCGGCCCGTTGTCGGGGAGGTCGGCCTCACCCCCCGCGCCAAGCGGGTCATCGAGCTGGCGATCGACGAGGCTCGGCGGCTGGGCCACAACTACATCGGTACCGAACACCTGCTGCTCGGCCTCGTCCGCGAGGGCGAGGGGATCGCCGCCGGCGTCCTTGAGAGCCTGGGTGTGAACCTGGACAAGGTCCGTCACCAGGTCATCCACGTCCTGAGCCAGAGCACCAGCGTCTCGCCGGCGCAGGAGACGAAGCGGCCCTCCAAGACGCCAACGCTCGACCAGCTCGGCATCAACCTGACCGAGGCGGCGCGCGCCGGAAAGCTTGACCCGGTCATCGGTCGCGAGAAGGAAATCGAGCGCGTCATCCAGATCCTGAGCCGCCGGACGAAGAACAACCCCGCGCTGATCGGCGAGCCCGGTGTCGGCAAGACCGCCATCGCCGAAGGGCTGGCGCACCGCATCGTGAGCGGGGACGTGCCCGAGACGCTCGCCGACAAACGGGTGCTGACGCTCGACATCGGCTCACTCGTCGCCGGCACGAAGTACCGCGGCGAGTTCGAGGAGCGACTCAAGAAGATCATCGAGGAGCTGCGCTCGAGCAGCGACAGCGTGCTGTTCATCGACGAGCTGCACACCCTGGTCGGCGCCGGCGCGGCCGAAGGGGCGATCGACGCGGCCAACATCCTGAAGCCGCCGTTGGCGCGCGGTGAGCTGCAGTGCATCGGCGCCACCACGCTGGACGAGTACCGCAAGTACATCGAGAAGGACGCCGCCCTGGAGCGACGATTCCAGCCGGTGATGGTCGAAGAGCCGACCCACGACGAGGCGATCGACATCCTGTTCGGCATCCGCAGCCGCTACGAGGACCACCACAAGGTGAAGATCCTCGACGAGGCAGTGCGGGCCGCGGTCGACCTCTCCGTCCGCTACGTGGCCGACCGGGCGCTGCCCGACAAGGCCATCGACCTGATCGACGAGGCCGGCTCCCGTGTCCGGCTGCGGAAGGCCTCCGCCCCACCCGAGATCCGCGAGGCCCAGAAGGATGCGGAGGAGGTCACCCGCCAGAAGGACGAGGCGATCGCCGGCCAGGACTACGAGGCCGCCGCCCGACTCCGTGATGAGGAGGCGCAGGCCAAGGAGCGGATCGAGCAGCTGAAGGCCACCTGGCACGAGGAGGCGGCCAAGGACACCCCGGAGGTGACCGAGGAGGACATCGCCCAGGTCGTCAGCATGTGGACCGGCATCCCGGTGATTCGCATCAGCGCCGAGGAGTCCGAGCGGCTGCTGCACATGGAAGAGGCGCTCCACAAGCGGGTGATCGGCCAGCAGGAGGCCATCGATACCGTCGCCAAGGCGGTCCGCCGCGCACGCGCGGGCCTGAAGGATCCGAAGCGGCCGATCGGCTCGTTCGTCTTCATGGGTCCCACCGGCGTGGGCAAGACCCACGTGGCCAGGGTGCTCGCCGAGTTCATGTTCGGCAGCGAGGACGCGCTGGTGAAGATCGACATGAGCGAGTTCATGGAGCGCCATAACGTCTCGCGGCTGGTGGGCGCCCCGCCCGGCTACGTCGGGTACGACGAGGGCGGCCAGCTGACCGAGGCGGTGCGGCGCAAGAGCTACAGTGTGGTGCTGCTCGACGAGATCGAGAAGGCGCACCCCGAGGTCTTCAACATCCTTCTCCAGATCCTGGAGGACGGACACCTGACCGATGCCAAGGGGCGGCGGGTCGACTTCCGCAACACGATCATCATCATGACCAGCAACGTTGGTGCGCAGCAGCTGACCAAGGACAGCAGCATCGGCTTCCGGGCCGGGTCGGCCACCGAGAGCGCGCAGCAGTCGGCCGACTACGAGCGGATGAAGGAGAAGGTGCTCGCCGAGCTGAAGAACACCTTCCGCCCCGAGTTCCTGAATCGGATCGACGCGAACGTCGTCTTCCGCCAGCTGACGCGCGAGGAGATCCGGGAGATCGTCGACCTGCTCCTCGAGCGGGTGAAGGCGCAGCTCGCCGGCCAGCAGATGGAGCTGGTGGTGACCGATGCCGCCAAGGACTCGATCATCGCCAAGGGCTACGACCAGAACTTCGGTGCGCGGCCGCTGCGGCGCGAGATCCAGAACCAGATCGAGGACCCGCTCGCCGAGCGGATGCTGCAGGCCACCTTCGAGGCCGGCGACACGATCGAGGTCGACGCCGCCCCCGATGGCGGGCTCAGCATCGAGAAGCGCACCGCCCGTCGGGAGCCGGTAAAGGCCCGATAGTCCCGCAGTAAGGCGCCGGTACGCGGCCGCGTGGCACCATGGCGCGGATGCCCACCGTCCGCTCCGTCTACGTCTGCCAGCAATGTGGCGCCGAGTCTCCGAAGTGGTCGGGCCAGTGCCCGTCGTGCGCCGCCTGGAATACGCTGGTCGAGACCGTCGTGGCGCGCCCCGCCTCCAGCGCCGCGCGCGCACGGGAACGCGCATCGAGCCTGGGCGCGATCTCGATCGCGCCGATCGGCGAGGTCAGCAGCGCAGAGGCGGTCCGCATGACGAGTGGCATCGGTGAGGTCGATCGAGTCCTCGGCGGAGGGCTGGTGCCCGGCTCGATCGTCTTGTTCGGCGGCGACCCGGGGATCGGCAAAAGCACCCTGCTGCTCCAGCTGGCGGCACGGCTGGCGCGGACCGGCTCCCGCGTTCTGTACGTGACTGGCGAGGAATCGGCATCGCAGGTTCGTGGCCGCGCCGAGCGGGTCGATGCGGTGGTGGAGGGGCTCGGCCTGGTGGCGACCACCGACGTGGCGGAGGCCGTGGGCGCGATCGAATCGACCAACCCGGCGCTCGCCGTTGTCGACTCGGTGCAATCCCTGTCAGCCGGGGAGCTGAGCGGCCCGGCCGGGAGCGTCGGCCAGGTCCGCGAGGTGGCGACGCGGCTGGCCGAGGTGGCGAAGGCCGGCGCGACCTGCGTTGCGCTGGTCGGCCACGTCACGAAGGAGGGGACGGTCGCCGGGCCCAGAACCCTCGAGCACCTCGTCGACGCCGTGATCTACCTGGAGGGTGAGCGCCTCGGAGCGACCCGGCTGCTGCGCGCCGCCAAGAATCGCTTCGGTTCGACCGACGAGGTGGGCGTGCTGGAGATGCGCGCCGACGGCCTGGTCGAGGTGCCGGATGCCAGCCGCTTCTTCCTGGAGTCGGAGCAGCCGCCGGTCGCCGGCAGTGCGGTGACGATCGCCCTGGAAGGGACGCGGCCGCTGGCGGTCGAGATCCAGGCCTTGGTTGCGCCGGCCGGAGTCGGCTCCCCGCGCCGGGCGACGACCGGAATCGACGTGAACCGGGTGCTGATGCTGATCGCCGTGCTGGCGCGTCACGCCGGCCTGAACCTGACCGGCCACGACGTCTATGTCAACGTGGCCGGCGGTCTGCGCATCGAGGAGCCGGCGGCGGACCTGGCGGTCGCGACGGCGCTCGCCTCCAGTCTCCGCGAGCGACCGGTGCGAGCAGGGACCGTCCTGGCCGGGGAGCTCTCGCTGGCGGGCAGGCTGCGGCCGGCAACCCGACCGGAGCGAAGGTTGGCCGAAGCGCGCCGGCTGGGCTTCGAGCGGCTGCTGACGGGCTCGGGCGGAGACGGCGCCGGCGAGCCGGCGCCGGCTGGGCTGGTGACAGCGGGCAACGTTCGAGAGGCGCTCGCGGCCGCCCTCGGCGAGCGCTGACGGTCTTGCGCGGGTCGTTGCCCAGCCCGAAGGCCCGTGCTAAGGTGGGCCGCCCCGTCGTGGGCGGGCTGCGCGGCATGGCGATTCATCGGCCTTCATCCGCTTCATCTGTGGCCGCGCGACAGGATTCATATCGGTCTCATCGGTTCATGATCAAGATCATTCAGCTCGTGGGGGCGCTGCTCGGCACGCTATTCGGGTTCGCGCTCGGCCTCCTCATCCTCCAGCGCGCCGGCGACGTAGTGGACCTGCCAAACCGACCTGCCTTCCTGATGGCGGTCGTGGCGGCGTCACTGCTGTTCGGCTACCTGGCGATCCCCTACGTCACCGTTTACCCGACGCGCTGGGCGGTCGATCGTCTGGCGCAGGCCGGCGCGGCGGAGTTCGCACTGGGCGTGGCCGCCATCGTGATCGGGCTGTTGATGGGACTGCTGGTCGGCGTGCCGCTCGCGGCACTGGGTGGGACGGCCGGCGCCGTCCTGCCGCCAGTCGCCGCGGTGACGCTGGCCCTGGGGATGCTGGGGGCCACCCTGTACAAGCGCGACGTACTGATCCCGGCGCTCGGCGGGCTGCTGCCCGGTGGCCGGCGGGCGGGCGGACCGCAGCAGGTCGTGATCGACACCAGCGCGGTGATCGACGGGCGGATCGTCGACATCGGCCGCACCGGGTTCATTCTCGGCACGCTGGTTGTGCCGCGGTTCGTGCTCGACGAGCTGCAGCGCATCGCCGACTCGCCGGACGCCCTGCGCCGCAACCGGGGCCGCCGCGGCCTGGAGATGCTGGCGGCGCTGCAGCGGGATTCGGTCAGCCCGGTGGAAGTGAGCGAGGACACCTACCCGCAGGTGGACGAGGTCGACGCCAAGCTGGTGGCCTTTGGCCGAGATCACGATGCCGCGATCCTGACCAATGACTTCAACCTGAACCGGGTCGCCGAGCTCCAGGGCATCCGGGTCCTAAACATCAACGAGCTGGCCAACGCGGTCAAGGCGGTCGTCCACCCCGGGGAGGAGATGGCCGTGAAGATCATCCAGGAAGGAAAGGAGCCAGGCCAGGGGGTCGGCTACCTGGAGGATGGCACCATGATCGTGGTGGAGGGTGGCAGCCGCTTCATGGACCGGGAGGTGGCGATCACCGTCACCCGGGTGCTCCAGACGGTCGCGGGGCGCATGATCTTCGCCCAGCCGCACGAGTCCGGTTGAGCCTGCCGGTGTTCGTGGACCGATGAGCTCGCCGGTCGCCGCCGTGCTGGTCGCCGCCGGGCAGGGTCGCCGCTTCGGCGTCGACAAGCTCTGGATCGACCTCTGGGGGCGGCCCGTGTGGCGCTGGAGCCTGGACGCCCTGCTGGCGGTGCCGGGCATGTCGTTGGTGGCAGTGGTCGCTCCGCCCAACGCGCTCGAGCGTTTCGAAACTGCCCTGCCTCCGGAGGCCTCCGATCGATGCCAGGTGGTGGCCGGCGGCATCGAGCGCACCGACTCGGTGGTGGCGGGGATCACCGCGCTGACCGCGGCAGGCGTGAGCGAGAGCACGCCGGTGCTGGTGCACGACGCGGCGCGGCCGGCGGCCTCTCCGGAGATGATGGTCCGCGTCGTCTCGGCGGTGCGGGCCGGCGCCGGCTCGGTCCCGGTGATGCCGGTCCATGACTCGCTCATGATGGTCGACCCCGGCCGGACGGTGACGGGCACAGTCGACCGCGACGCCGTGGTCGCGGCCCAGACACCGCAGGGCGCCACGCTGACCCAGCTTCGCGCGGCGATGGAGGAGTCGCACGCCTGGGGCCGTCCCGCCACCGACGAGGCGTCGGCCATGGTGGGCGCCCACCTGCCCGTCCGCACCGTCAACGGTGAGCCGATCAACCACAAGCTGACCGAGCCGGGTGACGAGGCCATGCTTCGCGGCGCGCTGGCGGCCTGGGCGATGCCCATTGGCCCTCCGGCCGCCGGTGATGGCGTGCGTTCCGGCATCGGCTTCGACGCGCACCGGTTGGAGGCCGGCCCCGAGCTGCGGCTCGGAGGGCTCGCCTTCCCCCAGGAGACCGGGCTGGCGGGCCACTCCGATGGGGACACCGCGCTTCATGCGGTGATCGACGCGCTGCTGGGCGCCGCCGGCGCAGGCGACATCGGCTCTGCCTACCCGTCCGGCCACAAACGCTGGCGCGACGCTGACTCGGCTGACCTGCTGCGCAATGCGGTCGAGCGCCTTCGCAAGGCAGGGTGGCGTCCGGTGAGCGTCGACCTGACGGTCGTCGCGCGGCGGCCGGCGATCGCGCCGCGCCGCGAGGAGATGGCGAAGCGGATCGCCGAGCTGTGCGGCTTGGAGCCGGCGGCGGTGAGCGTGAAGGGCAGCACCTCGGATGGGCTCGGCTTCGCCGGAGCGGAGGGAATCGCCGCCTTCGCGGTGGCGGGCGTGGCCGCCACGGGGTGACCGAATGGATCGGCGGTCGGCGCCCGGTGAGCGAGGCGCTCGCGGCCGGACGGCCCGCCCATCGGCTGTTGGTGGCGCGCAGCGCGCGGCCGAGCCCCGAGCTCAAGGAGGTGCTCGCCGCGGCGCGGCGGGCATCGGTCCCGGTGGAGCGGGTGGAGGGAGACCGGCTGGCCCGGCTGGCCGGCTTCGATGGCCACCAGGGCGTGCTGCTGGAGGTCGACGAGCGGCGCTGGTCGGACCCAACCGAGATCCTGGCCCACGCCGCAGCGGTTCGGCATGAGCCGTTCGTCCTGCTGCTGGAGCAGCTCCAGGACCCGACCAACTTCGGCACCGTCCTCCGTTCCGCCGAGGCCGCGGGCGTCGACGGCGTGATCTTCCCGGAGCGCGGTGCCGCGCCCCTTTCGGCGGCGGCGGTCAAGGCCAGCGCGGGAGCGAGCGAGCACCTGCTGCTGGCGCGGGTGGACAGCCTTGGCGAGGCGATGCGCGAGCTCCAATCGCGCGGGTTGCGCCTTGTTGCAGCCGACCAGGACGCGACGGCGGAAGCGTGGGCCGCCGACCTGACTGGACCGATGGCAATCGTGGTCGGCTCCGAGGGGAGCGGCGTTTCAGGTGCCACTCGCCGCCGCTGCGACCTGCTGGTTCGCTTCCCGATGGCGGGCCGGGTCGCATCACTCAACGCCGCGACCGCCGGCGCGCTTCTCCTCTTCGAGATCGTGCGGCAGCGGTCCGCGACCGCCCGCGGCTAGAATCGATGCCGAGGCCGACGTAGCTCAACGGCAGAGCAGCGGTTTTGTAAACCGCCGGTTGTGGGTTCGATTCCCTCCGTCGGCTCCAATATCTGAGCGTGAAATGGCCCGAACGAGTTTCTTCCGGAACGGGCCATTGGCGCTCGTAATGCCAAACGTAATGCCTAACTAGGTCCACTGACCGGTTGACATGGGTAACACGCTAGACAAATATGTGGGCCGTTGTTCCCCGCCCTCCTCGGTTCGCCGAGGACTGGCGGGGGTCTTTTCTAGGAGGGGGTAATGCCCCGCGTCGCCGTCTTCTACGACTGGCAGAACGCCTACCATTGCGCCCGCGACGCCTTCTGCAATCCCGATGATCCCTCGCGATTTGGGAACTTCCGGCCGAAAGCAATGGCCGAACTCCTTGCCGATAAGGGTCCCGCGGGTGCGACACGCCGCGAGGTCACTTTTATCGGGATCTACGTCGGCGCTCCTGATCCCCGACGAGATGCCCAGGGAGCGGCCGCACAATCGCGCCGCATCGCCTCGTGGCAGCGGGACGCGGGATCGTT
>DASQFY010000203.1:0-3383 GCA_035632895.1 Candidatus Dormiibacterota bacterium | reverse complement strand
CAATCCGGGCCTGCAGCTGGGGGCGGCGATTGGGGAGGCGGCGCTGGCCGGCCGGGACAACTTGACGATCATCACCTCTCCACGACTGGCGAGCTTCGCGGATTGGGCGGAGCAGCTCGTCGCGGAGAGCACCGGCAAGGCGGGTCGCGGGATCGTGCCGGTCGTCGGGGAGCAGCTCGGCGAGCCGGAGGCCTACGGCGAGGACCGGTACTTCGTGATGATCTCCCTCGCCGACGAGGCGGACCCGACCTGGCCCAGGTTCGCGGCCGAGCTGGAGCGCCTCGGGCATCCGGGCCAGCACATCGAGCTGGCCAGCCCGCTCGACGTCGGCGCCGAGTTCGTTCGCTGGGAGGTGGCGACCGCCGCCGCGGGGATCGTGCTCGGCATCGACCCCTTCGACCAGCCGAACGTGCAGGAGAGCAAGGACGCAACGACCGCGCTGCTGGAGGCGTTCCGGCGCGACGGGGCGCTGCCCGCGCCCGCTCCGCTTGTGGCGGACGAGGACGTGGCCGCCTACGCCAACCCGGCGGTGCTGGGCGACACGCCGGTCAGCGTCGACGGGGCGCTACGCGCACTCCTGACCTCGGCTCGCCCCGGCGATTATGCCGCGATCCTGGCCTACCTGCCGCAGGATCCCGACACCGAGGCCCGGCTCCAGCGCCTTCGGATCATGATCCGAGATGGCCTGAGTGTGGCCACCACGCTGGGGTTTGGGCCGCGCTTCCTGCATTCGACCGGACAGCTGCACAAGGGAGGGCCCGACAACGGTCTCTTCCTGCAGCTCACGGCCGAGCCGCGCCGCGACCTGCCGATCCCGGGTTGGGGGGAGACCTTCGGAACGCTGATCGCCGCCCAAGCGCTCGGCGACCTTCAGTCGCTTCAGCGCCGCGGCCGTCGAGCGCTGCGGCTGCACCTGAAGGATCCGGAAGTGGGCCTGCATCGGCTCGAGACCATGGTGGGGGCGGCGCTCGGCGGCCTGGTGGAGGCCTGACGGAGGACGGAGCATGCAGATCGGGGTCGCGGGCCTGGGGCGAATGGGGGCCGGCATGGCGCGCCGGCTGGCGCGTGGTGGCCACGATGTGGTCGTCTGGAACCGGACCGAGACAGTCGCGAGCGAGGTGGTGGCCGAGCCGGAGAACGGTGGCCGGATCACCGTGGCGGAGCCGCTCGAGACGATCGTGGAGCGGATGTCCGCGCCCCGCCACGTCATCATCAGCGTGCCCTCCGGCGCCGCCACCGATGAGCTGATCACCCAGCTGGCCGGGATTCTGGATCGCGGCGATGTGATCGTGGACGCCGGCAACAGCAACTTCCGCGACTCGCAGCGCCGCGCCGCGGAGATGGAGAGCCATGGCCTCGACTTCCTGGACATGGGGGTGAGCGGCGGGATCTGGGGCCTACAGATCGGCTTCTGCGCCATGCTCGGCGGCAAGCCATCGGTCTTCGAGCGGTTCGAGCCGGCCGTCAGGACGCTGGCGCCCGAGGGCGGCTACCTGTACTGCGGGCCGGCCGGCGCCGGCCACTACGTCAAGATGGTCCACAACGGGATCGAGTACGGGATCATGCAGGCGTACGGCGAGGGCTTCGACATCCTGCATGCCTCGGACTACGACCTCGACCTGGCCGCCGTTGCCCGGATGTGGCAGAACGGCTCGGTGATCCGCTCCTGGCTGCTGGAGCTGGCCGGCGACGCCTTCGAGAAGGAGGGCAACGACCTCGCCGGGATCAAGGGCTGGGTCGCCGACTCGGGCGAGGGACGCTGGACGGTGGCCGAGGCGATCGATCACGACGTGCCGGCGCCGATCATCACCCTGAGCCTGATCGAGCGCTTCCGCAGCCGGCGCGAGCCGGACTCGTATACAGACCGCGTGTTGGCGGCTCTGCGCAACGAGTTCGGCGGCCATGCGGTGAAGAAGGACCGATAGGACGGTGGGCCGATGACAACCGGCACCCAAACGCGCGCCATCACCGAAGAGGACGGCGGCGCCGCGCTCGCCGGCCTGAACCCGCTTCGAGAGGGGCTCCGCCTGGGGCGGATGCCGGAGCCCTGTGTCATGGTCATCTGCGGGGCGACCGGCGACCTGACCGAGCGGAAGCTCGGGCCGGCCCTCTACAACCTGATGCTCGGCGGCTTCCTGCCGCCGGAGTTCACGGTCGTCGGGTTCGCGCGACGCGAGATGAGCGATGATCAGTTCCGCAACCACCTGCTGGCCGGCATCAACGCCCATAGCCGCAACCGCCCGGTGAAGGGGTCGATCTGGGAGTCCTTCAGCCAGGGGATCGAGTACCAGCGCGGGGAGTTCCACGACCCCGAGGCCTGGGCCGAACTGGCGAAGCGGCTCGCCCGGATCGATCGCGATCGCGGAACGGCCGGCAACCGGCTCTTCTACCTCGCCGTCCCGCCGACACTATATCCGGAGATCGTCAGGCAGCTGGGCGCGGCCGGGCTCGCCGCCAGCGGGGCAAAGCGAGGTGAGGGGAAGAAGGGCTGGTCGCGGGTCATCGTCGAGAAGCCCTTCGGGTCAGACCTGGCCAGCGCTCGCAAGCTGAACCGCGCGATCGCGGAGGTCTTGGACGAGCAGCAGGTCTTCCGTATCGATCACTACCTCGGCAAGGAGACGGTCCAGAACCTGGCCGTCTTCCGCTTCGGAAACGGGCTGTTCGAGCCGATCTGGAACCGGCGCTACATCGACAGCGTGCAGATCACCGTGGCCGAGACGGTCGGGGTCGAGGGACGCGGCGAGTTCTACGACCAGATCGGCGCGCTGCGCGACATCGTGCAGAACCACGCCCTGCAGCTCATGACCATGTTTGCCATGGAGCCGCCGGTCGATTTCAAGGCGGAGGACCTGCGCGACGAAAAGGTCAAGGTCCTGCGTGCGGTGAAGCCGATGACCTCGGCCGAGGTGAGCCAGAACACAGTGCGCGGTCAGTACGTGTCCGGTTGGGTGGAGGGCCAAAAGATCACCTCCTATCGCGACGAGCCGGAGGTCGAGCCCGACTCTCCGACCGAGACCTACGCTGCCCTCAAGCTGGCGATCGACTCGTGGCGCTGGGCGGGCGTCCCCTTCTACCTGCGCACCGGCAAGGCGCTGCCCACCCGCGTCACCGAGATCGCCGTCCAGTTCCGGCGCGCGCCGCTCGCCCTCTTTGCGCGTGCCGGCGCGCCACTCATCGACCCGAACATCCTGGCGGTCCGGATCCAGCCTGACGAGGGGATCCTGCTGCGCTTCGGGGCCAAGGTCCCAGGTCCGGGGCTGCACATCCGAAACGTGAACATGGACTTCCGCTACGGGTCCAGCTTTGCGGTGGACTCGCCTGATGCCTACGAGACGCTCCTGCTCGACTGCATGGTCGGCGACGCCTCGCTCTTCACGCGGAAT
>DASQFY010000202.1:0-19006 GCA_035632895.1 Candidatus Dormiibacterota bacterium | reverse complement strand
TCGATGCCGGTCGCCACCTCGGCCGCGGCCGACACCGCACGGACCTGCGGGCGCACCTTCTTGGTGCCGTCGAAGCCGGTGGCGATGACGGTCACCTTGACCTCGTCGCGCATCCGGTCGTCGATGACGGTGCCAAAGATTATGTTCGCCTCGGGATCGGCCGCCTCCTTGATGACTTCGGCCGCCTCGTTCACCTCGAACAGGCCGAGGTCGGAGCCACCGGTCACGTTGAACAGGATGCCGCGCGCGCCCTGGATGTTGACCTCGAGCAGCGGGCTCATGACCGCAGCACGTGCCGCCTCGATGGCGCGCTGCTCGCCGGTCCCGATCCCGATTCCCATCATCGACGAGCCCGCGTCGCGCATGATCGTCTTGACGTCGGCGAAGTCCAGGTTGATCAGGCCCGGCACGGTGATCAGGTCGCTGATCCCCTGCACGCCCTGGCGCAGGACGTCATCCACCACCCGGAAGGCATCGAGGATGCTCGTCTTCTTGTCGACCACCTCCCGCAGCCGATCGTTCGGGATGGTGATCAGCGTGTCGCACTTGTCCTTCAGCGCCTCGGAGTACTGCTCCGCCACGAGCTTGCGGCGGACGCCCTCGAAGCTGAAGGGCTTGGTGATGACGCCGACCGTCAGTGCGCCGAGATCCTTAGCGATCTCGGCGATGATCGGTGCCGCGCCCGACCCGGTGCCACCGCCCATGCCGGCGGTGATGAAGATCATGTCGGCGTCCTTGAGCGCCTCGTAGATCTTCTCCGAGTCCTCCTCGGCCGCCCGCTGCCCGATCGCCGGGTCGGCCCCGGCGCCCAGCCCGCGCGTGAGCTTGTCGCCGATGCGGATCTTGTGCGGCGCGTCGCTCTGGAGCAGCGCCTGGGCATCGGTGTTCACAGCGATGAACTCGACGCCCATCATCTCGGCGCGGATCATGCGGTTCACGGCGTTGCTGCCACCGCCGCCGATGCCGATAACCTTGATGAGTGCGAAATGCTCTGCGTCGGAGCGAAGCGGCATGAGGGTCTCCTGCGCGTATGGAAAGCGTGGCCAAACCCGTCTCGCCGCGGGTTCGTCCGATTCTAGCCACCCCGCCCGGGCCCTGTGGCCCGATTTGTCCACATCCTCCCGCCGAGTTGTCCACATTGCCCAAACTCGTGGTGGATAGCCCGCTCCGCTATCGACAGCGGCTCGGGTCGGTCGGCGGGCTAGCCCGCGATTTCAGCCGCGGGAGGGCTAATGCGCCGGCACCACGCTGCCCGTCAGCCCGGGAAGAGGCCTCGGATCCAATCCACGACGCGGCCCACCCCGGCGCCGACCGGCGAGCCGACCGAGTAGCCGATCGGCTCCTCGCCGGCGTGGTGGGCACCCCACAGCAACAGCCCGATCGGGGTGCTGAAGGCAGGGTTCGAGAGCTGGTCCATCAGCCCGCCGACGCCCTGCGGCGTGCCGACACGGACCGGCATCTGGAAGACGTCGCGCGCCAACTCGGCGGCGCCGCCGATCCTGGCCCCGCCACCGGTCAGCACCACGCCGGCCGGCAGCATGCCGCCGTGGCCGGAGCGCTTCACCTCCTCGGCGATGAGCGAGTAGATCTCGCTCATGCGGGCCTCGATGATCTCGCACAGCTTGCGGCGCTGGATCGTCTGCCCTTCGCCGTCGCCCAGCACCGCCACGTTGAGGAGCTCCTCCGGCTGGACGTCGGTCAGGGTGGCGGTGCCGTGCTTGATCTTGATCTCCTCCGCCAGGTTCAGGCTGGTGCGCAGCCCGATCGCCACGTCGTTGGTCACGTTGATGGCGCCCACCGGCAGGACCGCCGAGTGGTAGGCGGCCCCATCGGTGAAGATGGCGATGTCGGTCGTGCCCCCCCCGATATCGGCCACCAGCACGCCGAGCTCCTTCTCGGTATCGGTCAGCGTCGCCTCGCCGGCCGCCAGCGAGCCGATCACCAGCTCGTCGATCTGGACGTTGGCGTTGGCGATGCACTTGGACAGGTTCTGGATCGAGGTCGCCGCTCCGAACACGATGTGCGTCTCCACCTCGAGCCGCACCGCGCTCATGCCGATCGGGTCCTTGATCCCCTCCTGCCCGTCCACGATGTAGCCACGCGGGATGACGTGCAGCATCTCGCGGTTCGAGGGTGTCTGGATCGCCTTGGCCGCCTCCGTGGCACGGGCCACGTCCTCGCGGCTCACCTCCCGCTTGTGGCCTGAGACGGCGACCACGCCGCGGCTGTTCTGGCTGGTGATGTGGCTGCCCCCGACGGCCACGAAGGCGGAGCTGATCTTGTAGCCGGAGAGCCGCTCGGCCTTCTCCAGGCTGGCGGCGATCGAGTTCACGGTCTGGTCGATGTTGGCGACCATGCCCTTCTTCATGCCGACCGAGGGTGCGATCCCGTAGCCGATGATGCTCACATCGCCGGCGCGGTCCACCTCGCCGATGAGGGTCGTCACCTTGGTCGTGCCGGCGTCGATGCCGACCAGCACCGTCTCCCTGTCCAAGCTACCTCCGCTGGTCTCGCCGCGCGCTCCGCGGCGTCAGGCCTCTGCCCGAGCCTACAGGAAGTGGCGTCGAATGAGGGCCACGTTTTGGAAGATGCGAAGCCCGAAGGCGAACAGCGCGACGAGGTACAGGTCGATCCCCAGCCGATCGCCCACGAAGGTGAGCGCCGCCGCCACCAGAGCGTTCGTCACGAAGCCCGACAGGAAGACACGGTTGTCGTAATGCGCGTCCAGCTCGGCCCGGATCGCCCCCAGCACCGAGTCGAGTCCGGCCAGAATTCCGACCGCGCTGTAGCGCGCCAGGTCCGGGCTGACGTTGACATTCAGCACCAGCCCGAGCGCGATGCCGAGCGCCAGACCGACCAGCGGGAGCCACATGGGGAAAGGGTACGCTGCCCGTCGTGCGCCACGTGGTCGGGGGCGTCGCGGCCTCTATGGGGCCCAATAGACCTTCTCCGGGTTGCGGGCATCCACCCACCGGACCGATGTCTCCGGCCGCGTGGCGAAGAGGGTCCGGATCGCCGCCACCTGCTCGTCCAGCCGGGCGTCCAGCGCCACCGCGTCGCCCCCGGGGTCGAGCCCGTAGAAGCCGAACGCCGCCTGCCAGGCCGGCTGTGTCGAGACGAGGATGAAGCCGTGCTCGGCGTCGATCCGCAGGCTCGTGCCGGTCGAGGCGGAGCCGAGCAGCGCCGGGTCCAGGTCGAGCAGGCGCTGCGCGATGTGCAGCTCCTCGGCGTGAATGACGTCGCCCACGATCAGGTTCCTGCTGCGGCGGCGCTCGTCATCCACCACCGGCAGGCCGGCCAGGTCGGGTGGCAGCTCGGCGTCGCGCGCCAGCTCGCTGATGAGCGTCCCGTCGGCCGCGCCGAGCAGGCGCGCCGCGCTGGTGATCCAGCTGAACGCCGGCTCCTTCTCCGCGATCGTGACGCGCAGCTGGTCGGGCAGGAGTGCTTCGACCTGCACGCCGGCGACCGCGGGCAGACCGCGCACCCGCTCGGCGATGGCGGACCTGTCGATCGCCAGCAGCGCGTCGCCGCGGTAGACCTCAAGGATCTCGTCCAGCGTCGCCACCTGCGTGTAGCGTTGGCCGGCGTGGACGACCTGCTCGACTCGCAGCCACGGCCCGTTCACGAGCGCGGCACCGCCGCCCAGCAGCGTGGCCAGCAGGAGGAGCGCCAGGATGCGCCCGCGCGGCAGCCGGCCACCGCCCACGCGGCGTCGCACCGCCGGCGTCGTCCGCCGCGCCTGGCCGGCGGAACGCTTGCGCGGACGAATGGCAGTGGCGCTCATTCCGGCGGCCGCCCCTCCCCCGCGCGTTCAATCGCCAGGTCCACCAGCCGCGCGACCAGCTCACCGAAGTCGATGCCGGCCAGCTCCGCCTGCTTGGGGAACATGCTGGTGGTCGTGAAGCCGGGGATCGTGTTCATCTCGGAGATGAAGACCTCCCCTTCCGGCACCAGGAAATCGACCCGCGCCATGCCCGCGCAGTCCACGGCCCGATAGGCTGCCAGCGCCAGCTCCTTTAACCGTGTCGCGAGCTCGGGTTCCACCTCGGCGCGGGGCAGCACGTCGGCCAGACCGGCGGTGTACTTCGCCTCGTAGTCGTAGAACTCGTGATGGCTGCGCACCTCGCCCGGCTCGAACACGAACGGCTCGTCGTTGCCGAGGACACCACATTCCAGCTCGCGCGCATTCGGCAGGTACGCCTCGACCAGCACCTTGCTGTCGTAGCGGAACGCCTCGTCGAGCGCGGCGGGGAGCTCGTCCGGGCCGTGGACCAGCGACATGCCGACGCTGCTCCCCAGGCGGGCGGGCTTGACCACCGAGCGCGGTCCGATGCGCTCAGCGATCTGGCCCAGCACCGCCTGGGGTACATCGGTCCAGGCCGAGCGGCGGAACCAGGCGTAGTCGACCACCGGCAGGTCGTGCCCGCGCATCAGATCCTTGAAGACGACCTTGTCCATGGCCACCGCGCTGGCAAGCACCCCGGCCCCGGTGTACGGAATGCCGGCCAGCTCCAGGAATCCCTGCAACGTGCCGTCCTCTCCGAACGGCCCGTGCAGGACCAGGAAGGCAACGTCGATGGCCTCGGCCAGCGAGCGGACCGCGGCACGTGGCGCCAGCGCCGTGCCGTCCGGGTGCGCGGCAACCGGCAGATCGGATCGCGCGCGCAGGCTGGCGGTGTGCTGCGTCGGCGTCTCGGTCCCGAGCAGCCCGGCCAGGGTCTCGCTGCCCAGCTCTGCGGCGGGCCCCGGCGGCAGGTGCCAGCGACCCGCGCGGTCGATGTAGATGAGGTACGGCTCGAAGCGGTCGCGATCAATGGCGCGCAGCACCGACTCCGCCGAGCTGACGCTGACCTCGTGCTCCGCCGAGCGCCCGCCGGCAAAGATCCCGACCCGGATGCGGCGGCCCGGTTCGCGTGTCAAGCGTCCGTCTCCGGCCAGTCGCCGACGAACTCGATCTCGTACTGGAGCTCGATACCGAAACGATCGGCCACTGCTCCGCGCACCAGCTCGCCCAGGGAGCGGACATCGGCGGCCCGTCCGCCACGGTCGGTGACGATGAAGTTGGCGTGCAGCGGGCTGACCATGGCGCTGCCCACGCGCCGGCCCTTCAGGCCTGCCGCGTCGATCAGGCGCCCGGCGTGATCACCCGGCGGATTGCGGAAGACGCTGCCCGCGTTCTGGTCGGCCAGCGGCTGCGTGGCCTGGCGTTGCGCCTGGTGCGCCGCAACCCGTTCGCCAATCGCAACGGGGTCGTCGCGACCCAGCCGAAGCGTGGCGCGGAGCACGACCTCGCCCGAGTGCTTGAAGCGGGATACGCGATAGGCGAAGGCGCACTCGTCGTTGGCCAGCGCCTGGACGGCGTCCGTCTGCGGGTCCCATGCATCGGCGGTGACCAGGACATCGCGCATCTCCCCACCGTGGGCGCCGGCGTTGGCCCACACCGCCCCCCCCAACGTGCCCGGGATGCTGATCCCGAACTCCAGGTGAGCCAGCCCGTCGGCAGTGCAGCGCTTCACCAGCATGGCCATCGGGGCACCCGCCTCCGCGATGAGCATCTCGCCGTCGACCGTCACGGCTCTGGCCCGGTTGCGGACCACCAGGCCGCGCACTCCGGCATCGGCCACCACCAGGTCGCTGCCGTTCCCAAGCACCAGGCACGGCACCTCCGCCTCGCGCGCCAGGCGCAGGGCGTCCAGCAGCGCATCACGGTCGCGGGGCTTCGCCATGCGGTCGGCCGGCCCGCCGACCCGCAGAGTGGTGAGCGGCGCCAGTGGAGCGCCGGCTTCCAGCTCGATCCTTCGCTCCGCGGCGAGCCGGTCCAGCCGGGCGAGCCCCGCGCGCGAGTCCCGTTCGGTGGTGGCGGCGCTCACGCGTCTCCTCCCGCCGCCTCGGACGGGAGCGGCCGTCGCTCGGCCATGGCGAGCAGCTCAGCGGCGATGCGCGCCGAGGCATCCGGCCTTCCCAGTCGACGGGCGGCGTCCGCCATCGCTGCGCGGGTCGCGTCGTCGCGGAGGCGTGCCGCCTCCGCCAGCAGTCGCTCCCCGTCCAGCTCGGCATCGGGGACCAGCACCGCGGCGCCCTGGCCGGCGAGCCAGGCGGCATTCGCCTGCTGGTGCCCGCCTGCGTACGGGTACGGCACCAGGATCGAGGCGAGGCCGACCGCGGCGACCTCGGCACAGGTCGAGGATCCGGCGCGCCCCAGGACCAGGTCGGCGGCGATCAGCGCATCGGCCATCCGATCGGTCAGGAAGGAGACCGGCTGGTAGCGGTCGCGCAGCGTGCTCGGCAGTCGCTCGCGGAGTGCCTCTGCCTCTGCCTGCGCCTGCCCGGTCTCACCGGCCACGTGCAGGATCCGCCAGTCGGCGAGCAGCCGCTCCAGGGCATCGTCGAGCGCGGCCGTGATGCGCGCCACCGCCTGCGACCCGCCGAAGACGAGGAGCAGGCGGTCGTCGGGCTCGACGCCGAACGAGGCGCGCGCCGTCGCACGATCAACGCCGGCAAAGGAGCGGATCGGCGTGCCGGAGACGAAAGATCGGCCGGGAAAGGTCGACAGGGTCGGTGGGAACGAGACCGCCACCCGGCTCGCCAGCCGACCGACCGCGGCCGTGGCGCGCCCGGCAATCACATTGCCCTCCCAGACCAGGGTGGGGATGCCGCGCGCGCGGGCCGCGAGCACCAGCGGCAGCGCCAGGTAGCCGCCGGTGGTGAACACGGCGGCCGGCCGCAGCCGGCCGAGGAGCCACCAGGCCTGCGGGACCGATGCCCCCAGCCGGATCGGGTCGAGGACGAGGTGGGCGTCGCGCCCGCTGCCGCGCAACGATCGAACCACCAGCTGGTAGTAAGGCAGCGCGTCGCCGGCGACGATCCGCCGCTCCATGCCGCGGACGCCGCCGATGTACGACAGCTCAACGTCGGGCCGTGCGTCGCGCAGGGCCCGCGCGACGGCCAGCGCGGGGTACACGTGCCCGCCGGTCCCGCCGCCCGACACCGAACACCGCATCAAGCAAAGATCCTGTCTGGGTGGTCTCGCGCGAGATCGACAGCAGGATGCCGACCGCGACGAGGTTGATGGTGAGGGCCGATCCGCCGTAGCTGATGAAGGGGAGGGGAATGCCGGTGACCGGCAGCAGGGCGGTGACGACCATCATGTTGATACAGGCCTGTGCCACGAGCCAGGTGGTGATGCCGGCGGCCAGCAGGCCGGAGAAGGTGTCCGGGGCGTGGATCGCAATCCGGTAGCCCTGGTAGGCGAGGATCACGAACAGCGCCAGCACGGTCAGGGTGCCGACCAAGCCCCATTCCTCCCCGATGATGGCGAAGATGAAGTCGGTCGATGGGGCCGGCAGGTAGAGGAACTTCTGCCGGCTGGCGCCGAGCCCCTGTCCGGCAACCCCGCCCAGGGCCAGGGCCAGCAGCGCCTGGATCGTGTTGTAACCCGCGCCCAGCGGGTCGCGGAACGGGTCCAGGAAGCTCTGGACGCGCTGGAGCTGGTACGGCGTGCTGGTGATCATCACCCAGCCCATTGCCACGACGGCGCCGCCGATGGCGCTCAGGTAGAGCAGGTTGGCGCCTGCCATGAAGAAGATGGCCAGCGCGCTGATGACGTACACGGCGGAGGTCCCGAGGTCCGGCTCGAGCGCGATCAGCAGGAAGCCGGGCGCAACCAGCAGCCCGAACGGAACCAGCCCGTTCCACAGCGAGCGGGCGTCACGGCCGCGGCGGTCGAACCAGTGCGCGAGGTACAGGCAGATGGCGAGCTTGGCGAGCTCGGCCGGCTGGAACCCTCCGACGCCCGGCACCACGATCCAGCGACGCGAGCCGGCGACCTCGGTGCCGACGCCCGGTAGCAGCACCACCGCCAGCAGCACGAGCGTCACGACGTAGGCCGGGATCGCCAGGTAGCGGAGCGCCCGGAAGTCGACGCGACTGGCAATCAGCATGGCGACCAACCCCAGGCCGGCCCAGATCGCCTGCTGCAGGCCCTGCGCCGCCGGGTCGCTGCCGGCCAGGTACGAGCGCACGCTCGATGCGGAGTAGACCATCACCACCCCGATCGCGACCAGCGCGATGACGGCGGTCAGCAGCGGGTAGCTGAACTGGTGTCGCTCGCGCCTGACACCGCTCCGGGCGCCCACCGTGCGCCGCGCCGCTGCGGTCGTGGCCACCGCGCTCATGCGCCTGGCTCCGTCCGTCCGAGGGCGGCGACCGCAGCTCGGAACGCGTCGCCGCGCGCCGCGTAGTCGGCGAACATGTCGAAGCTGGCAGCCGCCGGTGAGAGGAGCACGACGTCGCCGAGGCGCGCTAGGCCGGCGGCGACGGCCACGGCCTCGTCCATTGCCGCCGCGCGGAGCACCGGAATGCGGCCGTCGACCAGGCGCTCGAGCTCGCCCGCCGTTTCGCCGATCAGCACCGCCGCCCGGCAACGCTCCGCGATCGCGTCGGCGAACGGCGCGAAGTCGAGGCCCTTACCCTGCCCGCCGGCGATCAGCACCACGGGCGCGTCGCCATACGCCTCCAACGCGCCGATGGCGGCGAGCGGAATGGTGGCCTGGGAGTCGTTCACATAGCGCACCCCGTTCCGCTCCCCTACCGCCTCGAGGCGATGCGGGACGCCGGCGAAGCCGCGGACGGCGGTGGCGATCGCCGGGCCCGGCACGCCCACCAGCGAGCCCGCCAGCGCGGCGGCGAGCACGTCGGCCAGCAGGTGCCTGCCCCGCAGCGGGACCTCCGCTACGGGCAGGACGCGCTCGCCGCGAACCTCCAGCCAGCCGTCGGCGAGGCGCGCGGAGAGCCACGGCTCATCGGTGTGGACGGCGTACCAGGCGATCGACGCAGCGGGCAGCCGCCCCCCGAGCTCGCGGCAGCCCGGATCGTCGGCGTTCAGGATCACGCGGCCGCTGCGCACGGTCAGCTCGGCCAGCCGCGCCTTCACAGCGCGGTAGGCGGCTGTGCTGGCGTGGCGATCCAGGTGATCGGCGGCGATGTTGGTATAGACCGCGATCTCGGCCCCGCGCGAGATCGTCGGCAGCTGCAGCTCGGAGAGCTCGAGCACGGCCCAGTCCGCGGGACCGAGCTCTGCGACGGTCTCGACCAGCGGCGTGCCGATGTTGCCGCCGACCGCATGCGGCACCCCACCGGCGTTCAGGACCGCGCCGATCAGAGCGGTGGTCGTGGTCTTGCCCTTTGTGCCGGTCACCGCCACCACCCGCGCGCGCGTCAACCGCAGGAAGAGCTCCACTTCGCTGATCAGCTCCGCCCCGCCCTCCTCGGCCGCCAGCAGCGCCTTGCGCAGCCAGGCGTCGGTGGTCGGGAAGAGCGGCGAGATCGACGGGCTGGTGACGATGACATCGGACGAGCCGAGCAGCGTCCGCACCGCCGTCGGATCGGCGCCGAGCGCGAGGTGGAGCGGACGATCTCCGAGCGAGGCGACCGCATCGGCGAGCTCGTCCGGCCCGCGGCGGTCGTAGACGGTCACCACGGCGCCGGCGTCGGCCAGCATGCGCGCTGCCGCGGCGCCGGAGCGCGCCAGCCCGAGCACGGCGGCCCGGCGGCCGCGCAGGTCGGCGAGCGAGGTGACGGGGGCGGTCATCGTCGTCATCGGTCCTACTGGAGCCCGTTCACGCTGGCCAGGAAGAGGCTGAAGCCGAGCAGCCCGGCCAACGCGCTCACGATCCAGAAGCGCACGGTGATCTTCTCCTCCGCCCAGCCGATCAGCTCGAGGTGGTGGTGCAGCGGCGCCATGCGGAAGATGCGTCGGCCCCGCAGGCGGTAGGAGACGACCTGCAGAACGACGCTCATGATCACGGCCAGGAAGACAATGCCGATGACGGCCAGCAGCGGCAGCTGACCGGTGATGGTGGCCACCACCGCCAGCGTCGCGCCCATCGACAGCGCCCCGGAGTCGCCCATGAACAGCTGGGCCGGGTGGACGTTGAACCAGAGGAATCCCATCAGGGCGCCGATGATCAGCGCGCAGAAGATCGCCAGGTTCGGCCGACCCTCGGGCACGCCCTGCACCGGGACGAGCGCGATGAACAGGTAGGCGACGAAGCTGAAGATCAGGACGCCGCCAGCCAGGCCGTCCAGGCCATCGGTCAGGTTGACGGCGTTGCTGGTGCCGACGATCACGAAGGCCATGAAAAGGATGAAGAGCGCGGCGCCGATCTCGAACTGGCCGAGCAGCGGAATGTTGATCTCGGTGATCCGGAAGTGGCGCACGAAGTAGAAGGCGGCCAGCACCGCCACCACGGTCTGCCACACCAGCTTGTGCCGTCCGCGCACCCCGATGCCGGTGCGGGCGTTCACGTAGTCGTCGATCGCGCCCAGGATGCCGACTCCCACCAAGGCCAGCATCGGTGTCAGCGTGTAGACGTCCTCGATGCGCATCGCCATGGCCAGGAACATGACCACTACCACCATCAGCATCCCGCCCATGGTCGGCGTCCCCGCCTTGGCGACGTGCCCCTCCGGGCCGTCGAGCCGGATCTGCTTGCCGAAGCCGAGCCGCTGGAGGAGCCCGATGTAAACGGGACCCAGCAGCACCACGCCGACGAAGGCCAGCAGAAGGGCCAGCAGGATGCTGATCATGGTCATCGGGCTGCCGCGCCCAACGGGTCCACGCCCAGGGCAACGACCAGGCGGTCGAGCTCGACGCCCCGCGATCCCTTGACCAGCAGCAGGTCGCCGACCCGCGGGCCAAGCGCCCGCTCGACCACGGCCGACGCCTCGTCCGCGTCGCGCGCCGTGGCCACCGCCGCCAGGCCCGCCGCGCGCGCGGCGTCGGCGATCCAACGGCCACGCTCTCCCACGGCGACCAGCCCGTCGAGGATCGCCGCCGCCTTCGCCCCGATCTCGCGGTGCAGCCGCTCTTCCTCCGGCCCGAGCTCGAGCATGTCTCCGAGCACCGCCAGGCGGCGACGCCCACTCGCCACCTTCGTCTCAGCAAGGAAGTCCAGGGCGGCCCCAACAGACACGGGCGAGGCGTTGTAGGTGTCGTCAACCACGGTCGCCCCGCTCGCCGCCTCCAGCACGGCCATGCGGTGCGGGGCGTGGCTGCCGGCCGCCAGCGCTGCCTCGACCTCGTCGAGCGGCACGCCGAGCCGCTCCGCCACGGCAACGGCGGCCAGAGCGTGCGGCACGAGATGACGGCCCGGGGTCGCCGAACGCACGAGCCGCGTCCCCCACGGCGTGCGCAGCGTGAAGGCGGTGCCCGCCAGGCCGAGCGAGGCAAGCCCAGTGGCCCGCACATCCGCGGTATCGCTCAGCCCGAATGTGCGCACCTCGGCGCTGGTAATCGCGCGCATGGCCGCCACGCGGGGATCATCGGCGTTCAGGACGGCGAGGCCGTGATCCGGGAGGGCCGCCGGCAGCTCGGCCTTGGCCCGCGCGATCGCGTCGATGCTGCCGGCCCGCTCCAGGTGGGTGGGATGCACGGCCAGCACGACGCCGATCTCCGGGCGGGCGATCTCCGCCAGGCGGGCGATCTCCCCCTCCGTGTACATGCTCATCTCGAGCACCGCCACCTCGTGCGAAGGCTCGAGCTGCAGCAGGGTCATCGGCAGGCCGGTTTCGCTGTTCAGGTTGCCCTCGTTGCGCAGGACATCGAGCGTGCGCGACAGGACGTCTGCCACGATCTCCTTGGCGATCGTCTTGCCGGTGGAGCCGGTGATTCCCACCACCCGCACCGCCAGGCGGCTCCGCCACCAGGCGGCCAGATCCTGGAGCGCCATGAGCGGGTCCGCGACCTGAACCACGGCGGCATCGAGCCCTGCCGGCAGCTCAACTGCCCGTTGGACGATCGTCGCGACGGCGCCGTTGCGCAGCGCCTCGGCCACGAAGCGATGCCCGTCGACCCGTTCCCCACGCAGTGCGACGAAGCAGGAACCCGGGATGACGTGGCGCGAGTCGACGGCGGCGGTGGAAAAGGTGGTGACGGTCGTCGGCCCGAGGAGGCGGCCGCCGGTGGCGGCCAGGAGGTCGTCCACGCGAATCGACGGAGGCACGCGGCTCCCTGCGGCTGCTCCGGGCGAGTCTAGCAGCCTCACCCGCCTGCCACCGGCTGCACGGGTCGGTCCGGCGGGATGGCCAGGTAGTCCAGGATCTGCGGCGCCAGTCCTCGGAACAGGGCGTCCGGTCGCTGCGCCATCTGGTATCTGCCCCACGTCCATGGACGGTGGACGAGGATCAGGGTCACCACCTTCGGGTTGCCGGCGGGCATGATCCCGATGAAGCTGGAATCGATCCAGCCATCGATGTAGCGGTTGTGGGTCACCATCTCGTAGATCCCGTTGCCGTTGGCGTCGGTCCCGACCCTGGTCTTCTCGCGGACTGGGCCGGCGATCTGGGCCGTCCCGGTCTTGCCGGCGATCGCATAGCCGGGAATGCCCGCCGCCTGGGCGATCCCGTCGTCGACGGCATCGGTCAGCAGCTGGAGGACGGTGGCGGCAGTCTCCTCGCGCATGATCCGCTCCCCGGGCGTCTGCTCGGCCGCGTGGTAGGTGCCGTCGGGCGAGGTCCAGCCGGCGATGACGTGGGGCGTGACCAGGGTCCCGCCGTTGGCAATCGCGGCGTAGCCGGCCACCAGCTGCACGGCGGTCACCGACAGGCCCTGGCCGAACGAGTTCTGCGCGGCGGTCAGGTCGCCGGAGCCGTTCGGCCCGTCCGGGTTCCAGACCACGCCTTCCGCCTCCCCGGAGAGCTCGATCCCTGTTGGCGAGCCGAAGCCATAGCGTCGCAGAGCCTCGTACAGGCGCTCCCGCCCCAGGGCCAGCCCGATCCGGGCGGCGCCGACGTTGTTCGACAGCTTCAGCACGTCGCCGGCGGTCAGCTCACCGTGACCGTAGGGTGAGGTGTAGCGGTCCGCGTTCTGGATCCGCACGCCGGAGAGCCGCAGGTCGTTGTCATCGGTCACGGTGTCGGTGGTGCTGATCGCATCTGCGTCGAGTGCCGCGGCGATGGTGAACGCCTTCATCACCGACCCCGGCTCGTACTGGCGCGCGATCGCCGGGCTGACGAAAAGGGATGGATCGATCTCCGCATAGCGGTTCGCGTCGAAGGTGGGGAACGTCGCCATCGCCAGGATCGCGCCGGTCTCGACGTCCATCACGATGCCGGTCACCCCCCTGGCCGCGTTGCGCTCGAAGGTCGCCCACATCGACGCTTCGAGCAGGTGCTGCAGCCCGGCGTCGAGGGTGAGGCGCAGATCGGCCCCGTCGACCGGTTGGCGGAGCTCGTACACCGAGTCGGCGATCTGCCGCCCGATGACGTCCTTCTGCGCCGTCACCGATCCCGGCAGTCCCGCGAGCAGCGCATCCTCGCCGCCCTCGATGCCGTACTGGCCACGACCGTCCACGTTCACGAAGCCGAGAACCTGCGCCGCAATGGTGCTGTCGGGCGAGACGCCGCTGACCGGGTAGACCCGCTTCGTCTCGGCCAGCATCCCGATGCCCTCGAGGTGCAGGCTGCGCACCCGTTCCGCAATCGCCGGCTCGACCCGGCGCTGGAGCCAGACCCATGGGTCCTCGGCGTCGAGCAGGACGCGCAGCTCGTCGACCGTCATGCCGAGTGGCAGCGCCAGCAGGGCAGCGGTGCTCTCGACGTCGGTGATGTCGGGGGGTGTGGCGAACACCGACTTGAGCTCCACCGAGGTGGCGAGCAGCACCCCGCTTGCGTCGGTGATCTCGCCGCGCTCGGCGGGGATCTCCTCGTTCTGCGCCAGCTGGTGAAGCGCCATCGTCGCCAGGCGGTCGCGCTCGAGGACCTGCCACCACGTCAGCCGGACGCCGATCCCACCGGCGACCACGGTCGCCACGATCAGCAGGAACAGGGCGCGGGCACGGCTGTCGGTCCTGGCGAGCATGGGTTACTCCGTCGACCGCGCCCGGCGTGGGGGCGAGGTCGTGGCTCCGTTCAGTTGTTGGTTGGTTCGGTCAATGCAGGTGTCGCTGTTGGCGCGAAGGTGACGGATTCATCGGGGAGCAGCACCAGATGCAGCTTCTTTCGGGCCCGATCCTCGATCACGGCCGGCGAGCGAGCCTCCCCGATCTCGAGGACGAGCTGCTGCTGAACGCCGCGCAGCTCGGCCAGCCGGGCCTGGAGCTCGTCGATTTCGTAGCCGGTGGCCGCCACGTGGCTCGATTGGCTGAGGTAGAAGAGCCCGAGTCCGGCAGCAGCGGTGATCGCCACCAATACGCTCGAGATGCTGGCCATCTCGCGGCGCCGGCGACCGGCGCCGGAGCGTCGGCGTGGCCGCTCGGGCACTCGGGCGCGCGGCCTAGGGCGGCGTCCAAAGACGCCGATTCCGGTTGCCGGGCGTGCCCCGATGACGGCCATGCCGAAGCTACGCCGCGCTTGCGCGGCCGGGCAGCCGCACGGCCCACGAGGTCGGTGACTCGAAGTCCAACCCTTCCTCGATCTCGATCTCGATCGCCGCGACGCTGTCGGCGAGCCACGGCTGCTCGTCCGTCGCGTCGTGCGGGCGACGCTCGCGCAGCTCGCGCTGCCGCGTCGAATACGTGCGGCGCCGGCTGGCCTGGTGGCGTGACTTTCCTCGACTCATCGCGTGACCCTCCTCTCGACGTTCTCGTCGCTCGCCGGGGCGAGCTTCTCGACGACGCGCAGCCGAGCGCTGCGTGCGCGACGGTTCCGACGGACCTCGTCGGCCCCGGGCGTGATCCCCCGCTTGGCCAGCACGCGCAGCTGCGCGCGGTGGCCACAGGTGCAGACCGGCGGGAGTGGCTCCTCGACGCAGTCACGGCTCTCGCGGGCCATGAAGCGCTTGACGATTCGGTCCTCGCCCGAGTGGTAGCTGATGACGGCCAGACGTCCGCCTGGGCGAAGCGCGGCCAGCGCGCCCGACAGGCCCGCGCCGAGGACCTCGACCTCCCGGTTCACCGCGATGCGGAGTGCCTGGAAGGTGCGGGTCGCCGGATGGATGCGGCCCGCATCGGCGCCGCGCGACGGCGCTGCGGCGGCGACGACGCCCGCCAGGTCGGCGGCGGTCATCAGACGACCCTCCGCACGCGCCGCCAGGATCGCCTTCGAGATACGGCCTGCACGGCGTTCCTCACCAAACGTCGCGAGGATTCCGGCGAGCTCTCGCTGCGTCGAGCGGTCGATGAGCTCAAGGGCCGATACACCACGTTCTTCATCGAATCTCATGTCCGGCGGCGCATCGGCCGCGAAGCTGAATCCGCGCCGCGGATCAGCGAGCTGGTAGCTGGAGAGGCCCAGGTCGAAGAGGACGGCGTCGAGCGGAGCGAAGCCCTCCCGGCTGGCAACCTCGTAGATCTCGGCGAAGTTGGCCCGGCGCAGCACGACGCGGTCGCCGTACTGCGCCAGCACGCGTTGCGCCTCCAAGATGGCCGCCTGGTCGGCATCCAGGCCGAGCAGGCGACCATCCGGAGACGTGGCCTCCAGGAGCCGCTCGGCGTGCCCTCCGCCGCCGACCGTGCAATCCGCGATGGAGCTGCCGGGATCCACGTCGAGAGAGGCGAGAACCTCGTCGACGAGGACCGGCAGGTGCCCTTCTCCCATTGGCGGCTGCACCCTTCTGGTCGGACGGCGGGCCGATCGGCCCGGAGACGCATAAATGGCGGGGGCGTGACGTGCGTCATGGCGCCGCGTCCCCTAGATCCCGAGGTCGGCGAGGTGCTCGGCCAGCGCCTCCGGCTCGTCCTCGATCTTGGCCCGATACGGCTGCCAGGCAGCCGGCGACCAGATCTCCAGCCGGTTCAGGGCGCCGACGACGACGACCTCCCCCTCCCCGATCCCGGCGTACTCGCGCAGGTAGACCGGCACGAGCACACGTCCCTGGCGATCGAGCTCCACCTCGACGGCGCCCGATGACATGAACCGCGCGAACTCGCGCGCCCGCGGGTTGGTCAGCGGCAAGCCGCGGAGCTTCGTCGCCAGCTCGTCCCACTCGTCGTGGGGAAAGAGGCCGAGGCAGCGGTCGAGCCAGCGGGACAGCGTCGCGCCGCCACCCAGCCGAGCGCGGAAGCGCACCGGGATCGCGACACGGCCGCGATCGTCCAGCGCGTGCCGGAACTCTCCGGTGAGAAAGGAGGTCCGTTCCATCCGAGGCTTCTACCACTGCTCCCCATTTGACCCCACTTTGGGCCACAGGGCGCCATTCTACAGGCCAAGCACCGCCCGTCAAGGCGTTTTTCGCGGAGCAGCGCGGGCGATCGTCCTGGTACCGGTGGCGGCTCCCCCGCCGGCGCGGCTGGACGGCTACCACCAGCGGCGGTACAACGACGGCTCCGTCACGCCGGAGCCGTCCCCCCACCACGGGCGGCGGTAACAACGGATGGCGATGGCGGCGGCCGTCGGGTACCACCAGCAGCGGTAGGAGTCGTCATCCCGACGACCCCGCCGCCATCGGGCGAGGACCTTAGAGCTCGTCCTCCGGGAGGTACTCGGCGCTGCGGCCGCCTGTCGGCGTTGTGTACACGGCCCGAATGCGGAACGGCCCGGAGTGGAACTCCCCGGATGGGTCGTAGATATACGAGAGGCCCGTGTAGTCGCCCTCGAGCGTGCGCCAATGGAGCGACCCGTCCGGTCGTTCAACACGCTCGACTCGCGCATTCGAGAAGTCGTCGAAGCTTGCCGGGCGGCTGTCGACCACCACTCCGCCGCCATCCAACACATATAGGGTGTAGTCGCCCGGCGCGACCGCGACCTCATGGTGGTCGAAGAGGTCGACGGGCGTAGGCGTCTGCTCCGGGGTGGGCGTCGCGAGGATGGACTCCGACGGCACGGGCGTGGGTTCGGATGTCGGCTCGACCGAAGCGCTGCCGGTGGGCGCAAGGCTCGGCACGGGAGTCGCGGTGGGAGTCGGGCGGGCGATGCCGCCGTCGTTCAGCAACAGGAACGCCGCGGCCCCACCGCCGCCAACCAGCAGCAGCAGGACAAGCACCACCGCCACCAGCCCGCGGCGTCCCCCACCGCCGGAGGCCGCAACGGGTGCCGGTGCCGGGCGCGGCGCGGCGGGGGGCGGTCGGCGCAGGGCCTCGAGCTCCTCGGTGGGGATGACGAGCACGCCGCGCAGGTAGCGCGGGCAATTGCCATAGCCGCGCTGCAGGCAGACCTTGTGCTGCTGCTCCGCCGACAGCTCGGCGGGATCGCCGAAGGCGTAGCAGCGATGATCGTCGGCGACGCCATCGTTGTACTCAGCTCGAGCCTGGACGAGCCCCAGGAACGGGCAGACGGTGTCGGGGCGCTTCGCCAGCTCCACGAACAGGGCACGCCGCTCCGCCTCGCGCGCGGCCTCCTCGTCCTCTCGCTTCCGACGACGTCCGAACACGGGCCTGCCTGTTCCCTCGCACGGATTCCGAACCGACGACGGGGCTCGACGGCGTGCTGAGTCTAGCGCGCACCGCCCTCGCAAGCCGCATGCCGGGGCTGGTACGAACGCGTCATTGAGCGAGACGAATGGGGGCCGGTACGCTGCCCCCGCACGGCTGCGGATGTGGCCAATGCACCAGGGGAGGCTCGCGCGTGGCGCTGGAACCGATCGATGGGGGCCCGCGGGTCCCGATCCCTCGATCGGGACGGATCCGCCGCTGCCGCGTGCGCCACGTCTCGATCGTTGCCGGTGGCGATACGCCGAGCGTCCAGGTCGACTGCCTCCTTGGCGGACGCGACTATCCGCTCCCGCTGGGCACCATGGATGAGGCACGATCCATCTGCAACGCCTGCACGGCCACCACGGTCTGGCGCGCCGACGAGGACTAGACCGATGGGGTCGAGGGTGTGACCCCTGGAGGCGGCCTGTAAGCCGAGTTCTGTGCCGGCACCCGAAGGTGCCGCGACGGCCATCCATCTGAGCGACCTACCCGAGGGCTGAGCGAGCCGCCTGCTGCGGCGCGAACGCCGCCTTTCGCCCTCCTATTCGGTCTTGCTCCGGCTCGAGCTTGCCGCGTTTCACTCCCGCTCGCGAACGAGCGGGCATCGTCACTGTGGCGCTGGTCCTCGCCTCACGGCGGACGGGCGTTACCCGCGAACCTGCTCTATGGAGCTCGGACTTTCCTCGGACGCGGCCTTTCGACCGATGCGCCCGCGGCCGTCCAGCCGCCTCCAGGGACCGATATTGTACCAATTCAGAACGGCTGTTCGAGCCGTGACGCCCTGGCGGGAGCTGTGCTCCGGAGATTCCTGCCAGCTACCCATCTCCAGAATGCTCGGCCAGCTCGTCGCCACCTCGGCAACGACTTTCACGCTCGGCCGACCTCGCGAATTGCCCTCGCGGGCCTTCGCACCCTGCCTGGCATGCTGCTGGTGGGTACCTGGCCAGAAACCTCAGGTCGGACCGTCGATGGCGACGTTCGAGAGCCGATCCGCCTCCTTGTTGAGCTCGCGCGGGACGTGGCCGACGCTGTAGCCGGCGAGGCGCGCGAGCAGCGCCATGACGCGCGCGTGGATCGGCTTCAGGTCCGGGTGCTTGACCCGGTAGCGCCCCGAGATCTGGCGTGCCACGAGCTCCGAGTCGAGCCGCAGCTCGACGTGCGTGGCCCCCAGGCGCAGCGCCTCCTCGAGCGCGAGCTCGACCGCGGTCCACTCCGCGTAGTTGTTGGTGCGGACCCCCAGGAACTCAGCGACCTCGGCCAGCGCCTTCCCCGTCGCGGCATCGCGCAGGATGGCGCCTGCCCCGGCGGGGCCGGGATTGCCGCGCGCGGCGCCATCGGTGTAGATCAGAACGCGCAGCTGGTCATCCGTCTTTGTCGCCGGGCGGCTGGGGAGGCTGCGTGGCGTCCGACCAGACCCCGCTGACTCGTCGCCAGATCGCCTGGACGGGGTCGTAGTAGGCATCAGCGACGCGCTCCTTGAGGGGGATGATTGCGTTGTCAGTGATCTTGATGTGCTCCGGGCACACCTCGGTGCAGCACTTGGTGATGTTGCAGAGGCCGATGCCGGCCGTGTCCTTGACGAATTGCGTGCGGTCCTCGCGCGTGTCGAGGGGGTGCATGTCGAGCCCGGCCGCCTTGATGAAGAACCGCGGCCCTGC
>DASQFY010000201.1:0-3446 GCA_035632895.1 Candidatus Dormiibacterota bacterium | reverse complement strand
TGCGGCGAGCTCTCGGACTTCATGGCGAACTACGACCCTACCTGGGGGCGGGTCAAGAGCATCACCCGCCCTGTCGTCGGCAACCACGAGTACACGACCAGCCAGAACCCGACCAACAGCTGCTACAACCTGCCGGCCGGTGCGCCGGGCTACTACACCTACTACGGATCTGCGGCGTCACCACTCGATGCCCCCTGCACGCAGAACTGCAAGGGCTGGTACTCGTACGACCTCGGTGCCTGGCACTTCATCGCGCTCAACTCGAACTGCGCGCGCGGAGTCGAATGCGGGAACGGCGATCCGCAGCTGCAGTGGCTGCAGGCCGACCTGGCGGCTCATCCGAATCAGTGCACGCTGGCGTACTGGCATCACCCGCGCTTCTCGTCGGGGCAGCAGGGTGACAACGTGTTCATGGGCCCCATGTACACGATGCTGTACGACGCCGGAGTGGATGTCGCGCTCAACGGTCACGACCACATATACGAGCGCTTCGCGCCGCTCGCGCCGGATGGATCGGTCGACAACGCCAACGGCATCCGTGAGTTCATCGTCGGCACCGGCGGACGCAACCACCAGTCCATCCTCGGCACGCATGCCGGCAGCGTGGTGAAGAACGCGACGACCTTCGGCGTGCTGCGCCTGGAGCTGCACCCCACCAGCTACGAATGGGACTTCCTTCCCGTCGCCGGCGAGACGTTCACCGACAGCGGGTCTTCCGCCTGCCACTGAGGCTCACGGGCCGCCGGGTCGGTTCCATGGCGGCGGGCACGGACGGCTGCTAGAATCCGGCCTCCGCGCGCGGACGCGCCGCACCGGGCCGAAGTAGCTCAGGGGTAGAGCAACGGTTTCGTAAACCGTCGGTCGTGGGTTCGAATCCCACCTTCGGCTCCATCGCCCAGTCCGTGCCACGACTCGGCCTTCGCCGTCCGATGACAAACGAGGGCCCTCTTTCTGGTCTGGGCCTTTATGCGGAAATCAGAGGACGGGGTAGAGGCGAACCTCTACCCCGTCCCTGCCAGGGGGGCTGGATCAATGGCCGCCGGCGGACCGGCAGCGTGCCAGAACCCTATTCCCTGATCCCCCTTCAGCGGCGCCTTCGGGCAACCGCTACGTGTGCCAACGGGAGCGTCAGCAGCGAGCCGATGGCGATCAGGATGAAGACCGCCGCCAGTGGGCTCGAGCCATCGCTCGGGCCGGTGGCGCTATTCGGCAGGCTGGGTGCGGGCGTGCTGCCCCGAACACTCAGCTCCGGTGTTGGCGATGGCGTCGGCGTCGCTCCGACCGGGGTCGGAGTCGGCGTCGGGGTTTGCTCGACCACGGGCGTGGGCGTTGGCGTCGCTCCGACCGGGGTCGGAGTCGGCGTCGGGGTTGGCGTTGGAGTCGCAGTCGGCTCCGAGACCACGACATCCGCCGTGTCCTGCGCCGTGAAGCTCACGTTGTTGAACACGCCACTGGCCGTGGCCACGTTATGCGTGGTGACAGTCAGCGTCATGCTGCAGTTGAAGATCCAGGTCTCAGACGACTGAAGCTTCAGGTCCGTGTTCATGTCGCCAGACGCGTAGTTGACCGGCGCGCATTTGTCGTCGATCACGGTCACGTTCGACAGCGGCGCATCGGCGTTGCTGTTGGTGACCGCGTAGGTGTAGGTGACCGGACCGCCACCGGCTGGCACGCTCGAGACGCTCGGGGTCTTCACGATCCCGATCTGCGGGCAGGTCAGCTCGGTGAAGATGTCGGCGAAGAGAGACGGCAGGTCATCAGCGTCGACGACGTGACGGAAGGCGCCATTCGGCTTGTCCAGGGTCTGCATCAACGCGAGGTCGACCTGGGTGTTGATGTCGCTGCCTCCCTCGCCGATGGCGATGGAGTAGGCGACGTCTGCCGAGGCGAGGTAGGCGGCGATCTCGTCTGCGTCCGGGCGCCTGGCGGGATCTGGGACCGGACGCCCGTCCGAGAGCAGGATCAGCACCTGGAGAACCGGAATGCCGTCATGGAACGCCCGGTCGTTGGCCGTCATGTTCGCGCCGCCGGCGGCCATCCCGAGGTCCAGTGGGGTGTTGCCGCTGGCCGAGATGGCATCAATTGCGCTGTGCACGGCGGCGGCGTTCGAGGTGCCGAGCGAGAGGTTGACCGTGGCGGTGGTGCCGCCGAAGGTGGTCACGCCGACGTGGTGCATGGAGCCCACGCCACCATTGCTGTCCAGGTTTTCGACCAGCTGGTTTGCGGCGAGCTCGGACCAGTAGTTGCGGGTGTGGCCGCCGCTCTGCTCCGTCTGCATGCTGCCGGAGCGGTCGATGATCATGACCACGTCGAGCGGATGGACCCCGCAGACGACCTGGTCGTCGACGGCCAGTCCCAGCGAGGCGGTGCTGGCCAGCAGCAACGAGGCGAGCAGGGCTGCCGTCGAGACGACGATGCCCAGCACGCGCGCTCGTCGCCAGAGCAACCTATGAAGAGATAGAAACACGATTGCCTCCCCTGACAGTTGTCGGTAGATGTGCCCCTCCGGTGGACCAGCAGGACCCGCCGATGAGTGCATTCCGAACGTACAGGGCAGTACTGGGGAGGGGAAGTACCAAAGAACTAGACCGGTGGTGCAATTGGGAGTGGTCTGGGTCGGCATGGTTGTCAAGCCCGCCAGATTGCGGTGCGGCGACGCACCGAGTCGGATGCCCCGGAAGTACCAGACAACCGAAAAATGCGGCCGGCCGTCAGCCCCGGATCCTGGCTCCCGTCGGGTCGTACAGCGGCTCGTCTGCGACCTCGCCACCAACCCGTCCGTCGAAGATATCCACCTCCGCGCGCTGGCCCACCTCGGACAGGCCGGCCGGCAGCCAGGCATAGGCGATGCTGCGATCGATCGCGAATCCGTAGCCGCCCGAGGTGACCCGCCCGACCACCTCGCCGCCGACGTGTACCGGCTCGTTGCCGAGCGCCACCGCCAGTGGGTCGTCAAGGACGAGGCAGGCCAGCCGCCGAGCAGGCGGCCTCTCGTTGGCGGCCAGCAGCGCCTCTCGACCGATGAAGGCGCCGGTCTTGTTCAGCCGCACCGCGAAGCCGAGCCCGGCCTCGTACGGGTTGTCCTCGGGCGTGATGTCGCTCGACCACACGCGATAGCCCTTCTCGAGGCGCAGGCTGTCGATGGCCCGATAGCCCCCGCCCACGAGGCCGAGCGGGCGGCCCGCCGCCCACAACGTGTCCCACAGGGCCAGCCCGTACTCCATCGGGCAGTAGAGCTCCCAGCCAAGCTCGCCCACGTAGGTGACCCGCAGCGCCAGGACGGGCACGTGTCCGACAGCGATCTCGCGGGCGGACATGTATGGGAACGCCTCGTTCGAGACGTCGTATGTCGTAACCGATTCCAAGATGGTCCGCGCGACAGGGCCCCAGATGCCCAGGCATGCGTACGCCGAGGTCACGTCGCGGATGGCGACGCTCTCATCCTC
>DASQFY010000200.1:0-6065 GCA_035632895.1 Candidatus Dormiibacterota bacterium | reverse complement strand
AGCTTCTCCATCAGGGAGTGCCAGGCGGCGGGCTCGCCGTACATGAAGGCCTTGGCGATCGCGTAGTCGCGCGACGGCCGCCCCTCGATCAGGTAGCAGGCGAGGGTAAACGGAGACCCGGAGAATCCGATCAGCGCCTGCCTCCCGGCGATCTCGCACCGGACCATGCGGATCGCTTCCATGACGAAGGCGACCTCCTCTGCCGGCTCAATCAGCCGCAGCCGATCCACGTCCGCTCGGGAGCGAACCGGGTTGTGGATGATCGGTCCGACGTCTGCCTGGATCTCGAGCGAGACGCCCATCGGTTCCAGCGGCAGCATGATGTCCGCGAACAGCACGGCGGCATCCACCCCGAACGTCCGGACCGGCATGATGGTGACCTCGGCGCACAGCTCCGGCGTCTTGGCCAGGGTCAGGATCGGGTAACGCTCGCGCAGGCTTCGATACTCGGCCAGGGCGCGACCCGCCTGGCGCATGAACCATACGGGCGTGGCGTCCGGCTGCTCGTGGCGCAGGGCAGCCAGGAAGCGGTCCTCGCCGGTCAACGCCTCGGTGGGAGCGGAGGCGCTCACGCGCCGACCCCGGAGAGCTGTCGCAGGATCTCGCCGAGCGGGCGATGAATGCCGGTGACGATCGGCGTGTCGCGCACGGTGGAGCGGCGGCTCTCCGTCTCGCGCAGCTCCCGAACAAGGTCCTGGAAGGCGACCAGGTCATCGGTCTCATAGGCAACGATGAACTCCTGGTCATCGAGGCCGAAGGAGTAGGCCAGCAGCTGGCGCACCTGCGGGTACCGATGTCCTACCCGCATGTGGCCCTTCATCACCTCCTGCCGTTCATCGGCGGAGGTCAGGTACCACTCCACGCTCTTCACGAACGGATAGACCACCAGGTAGCGGGAGCGTTCCCCGCTGAAGAGGCTCTGCTCCTGGCCGGTTGGCCGCTTCACGTACTGGCTCGGCCGGACCAGGCCGATCATTGAGAGGGCAGCGGTCAGCCAGCGCCCGATGCCGGTCGCCAACAGGTCTGCCGCCGTCTCCTCGATCGCCTCGATCCGCTCGGCCATCCGCCACAGCAGCAGGTCGCCATCCGCCCGCAAGCCGATGGTCGAGTAGGCATGCTGCATCAACCGCTCCGCGCTGCGATCGGCGGCGACGCAGAACGCCGCCATGTCCGCCTCTCGCTCTGTGGCCGGCAGGCGCCGCCAAGCCGGGTCGAGACCCAGCAGCCAGGCGTGGACGAAGCGGTCTTCGCTCAACGCTTCGCCTCGTCGCGCAGCCAGCCTGCTGCATCCACGGCGAAGTAGGTGACGATGAAATCCGCGCCGGCGCGCGCAATGGCCACCAGGCTCTCGAGCGCCGCCGCTCGACGGTCGAGCCAGCCGTTGGCGGCAGCCGCGCAGATGGCGGAATACTCCCCGCTCACCTGGTAGGCGGCGATCGGCACGTTGGTGCGAGCGCGGGCGGCGGCCACCAGATCGAGCGCCGGAAGCGCCGGCTTGACCATGACCAGGTCGGCTCCCTCAACTAGGTCGGCGTCGATCTCGCGCAGCGCCTCCCGCCCATTGGCCGGATCCATCTGGTAGCTGCGTCGGTCGCCGAAGGCGGGCGCCGAGTCGGCGGCCTCACGGAACGGGCCGTAGAAGGCGGATGCGTGCTTGGCTGCGTAGGCCAGAATCGCCGTCTCGCCGTGCCCGGCTCCATCCAATGCGGCGCGGATGGCCGCCACTTGGCCGTCCATCATGGCGCTGGGGGCGACGATATCAGCGCCTGCATCTGCCAGCGAGACGGAGGTGCGTGCCAACAGCTCCAGGGTCGCGTCGTTGTCGACCGTCGCGTCCTCGTCGCTGCCGGCCAGGATCCCACAGTGGCCGTGGCTGGTGTACTCGCACAAACAGACGTCAGCGACGATCACCAGCTCTGGATCGGCCCCCCGCAGGGTGCGAATCGCCTCCTGCACGATCCCATCCGCCGCCCAGGCGCCCGAGCCGATCGCGTCCTTGTCCGATGGCAGGCCGAAGAGCAGGACCGATCCGACGCCGGCGGTGCGCAGTCGCGCGGCCTCTTCCGGCAGCGCAGCGAGGCCCAGACGATCCTGGCCCGGCATGGCGGCGATCGGGTCGCGCAGGCCATCGCCCGCCTGGATGAAGAGCGGTTGGACGAACATCGCTGGGTGCAGGCGGGTTTCGCGGACGAGGCCGCGTAGTGAGGGCGTGCGACGCAGCCGCCTGCCGCGCAATACGACGGCCGGGGCGCGCCCGGTTTCGACGGTGATCATGCGATCTCCTTCCTGAGGTGGCTGTGAATAGCCTCCGCCAAGGCGGCGGCCGTGTGCCGGGCGGCGACCACCGGCACCGCGAAGCCAGCCCGGCGCGCGACCCGCTCGGTGACCGGACCGATGCAATAGGCGGGCAGGGCCGTTGCCCGGAGCGCTTCTGGCGGCGAGAGCAAGGCATGGAGCCCGCGCACTGTTGAGCCGCTGGTGAAGGTCACGCCGTCGAGCGGCTGCGCGAGAGCGACTCGGAGACGGTCTCGCGATTCCGCCGGCCCCTCGACGGTTCGATAGGCGACCACCTCCTCGACCAGTGCCCCGCGCTCGAGCAGGGCATCACGCAGGTCACGGGTGGCCGCGTCGGCGCGCGCCAGGACCACCCGCCTCCCCACCACGTCACCCAGCCCCTCCGCGATCGCCACCGTGCGGAACTGCGACGGCAGGTGGTCGACGCGCAGGCCGCCGGCACGCAGCGCTTCCGCGGTGGCCGGTCCGACGGCCGCCAGGCGAAGGCTCGCCGGGAGCGAGCGGTCCAGCGCCCGAAGGCGTTCCACGAGCGCCGCCGCGCCATTCACGCTGGTGATGACCAGCCAGGCCGCACTGTCGATCGAGCGGATCGCATCGTCCAGCGGGCCACCCGGGGCAGGGGGGGCGATCGCGACGGTGGGGACGCTGATCGCGTCGATCCCGCGCTCGGCGAGCAGCGCAACCAGCTCGGCCGCCTGTGATGCGGGCCGGGTGACGAGGAGGGTGGTCACCTGATCACGCCGTCGCTTCCATGATCCGCGCGGTTGTCTCCGCCACCACCTCGGCCGAGCGATCAGCCGGCCCCGTGACGTCAACCCGGGCAAAGCCGCCGCTACCCTCGTAGGCGGCGCGCAGCCGCAGCTTGCCGTGTCGCACCTCGCCGAGGGCGCCCAGCGGGGCCAGGCACCCACCTCCAAGCGCCAGCAGGAGAGCGCGCTCCGCCTCGACGGCGATCCGGGTGGGCGCGTGATCGAGCGCAGCCAGGAGCATCGCGTCGCCGGCCCGGACCTGGAGGGCCAGAGCGCCCTGCCCGGGCGCCGGAAGCATGAGATCGAGCGAGAGCCGATCGTCCTCGCGCGGGGGGATCCCGAGTCGGTCCAGCCCGGCCGCAGCCAGGAGGAGGGCGTCGTATTCGCCGGCCTCGAGACGCCGCAGTCGGGTGTCCACGTTGCCGCGGATCGGTCGCGCCACGAGGTCGACTCGCGCGGCGGCGAGCTGCGCCGCACGCCGTACGCTGCTCGTGCCGATCTCGGCGCCAAGCGGCAGGCCGTCAAAGCCCCCGGGGTGCCGACTGAGCAGGCAGTCCCGTGGGTCGCCGCGCTCCAGAATCGCACCCAGCCGCAGACCCACGGACGACGCGGTCGGCAGGTCCTTGAGCGAGTGGACCGCGATGTCGATCCTGTTCTCGAGCAGCGCCTGCTCCAGCTCCCCGGTGAACTGCCCGTCGCCGACCACGAGGGTCCCGGCGGGCCGGCGATCGCTGATCGCGTCCCCCGTGGTGCGGATCTCGACGACCTCCAGCGAGTCGATGCCCAGCATCTGCCTCAGCGCCCCCACGGCCAGCTGTGCCTGCGCAATCGCCAGGCGGCTGCCGCGCGTGCCAAGCCGAAGCGTCGTGGTGGCGGTCATCACTCGATCCCGGTGGGAAGCAGGGTCAGAACCCTAGGCCCGCCGCCCGCGCCACGTCAAACCAAGTCATAGGTTTTCCTATGTTTCTAACCATTTCGGGAGGAAACCTCACGGCGTACACGTCCTCAAGCACCAGCTCGAGATGCAGCGAGCTCCATAGCCTGGACTGCGTTGCACGTACGCCTGGGCGACACTCGAACCGAAGATGGGGCGTTGGCGCGCGCAATCTGAGGCTACTGCCCGATGCCGTCCCTACCCCACCGGGTCACGCTGCTTCTGTCGCAATTAGCAGGAGCAGACCGATGCACGACTTCACCGCTCGCATCATTCACGAGGATCGCATGGCCGAGCTTCACCGCGAGGCCGACGCGTATCGCCTGGCACGCCTGGCGCGAGCCGGCCGGCAGCGCAGTGTGTTGCGCTCGCTCATCGGTCTCGTTCGTGCTCAGGTGGGACGAGTGGCGATCCCCAGGCGAACGGCCTCAGCCGCGGCCTCGGACCGGCCGGATACCCCGAGCTTGCCGAGGATATTCGACACGTGATGACTCGCTGTCTTCTCGGTGATGAAGAGCCGCTCGCCAATCTGGCGGTTGGTCAGGCCGTCGGCCACCAGGCCCAGGATCTCCTGCTCCCGAGCGGTCAGGCCTGCCGGCGCGGATGACCGCCTGCGACCGACGACCCCCTCGCTGAGGTCGACGCGGCCGCGTCCCGCGACCTCCTCGATGGCCGCCCGGAGGGGTTCCGCCCCCAGACCGATCGCCACCGCGTGGGCCTCACGCAGGGAGGACCGCGCCCGTGCGGCGTCACGCCGCACGGCGAGCAGCGCTTCGCCCTCGCGATACTGCGCATAGGCGCGAACATAAGGCTGGCCGAGCTCGTGGAAAAGCGCGGCCGCGGTGGCCCACTCCTCCGGATCGCTGCCGCCACCCATGCGGCTCGCCTCCGCTTCGCACAGGGCAAGGTACGGGTCCGCCACGCGCAGGTGCGCGGGCCAGCGCACCGCAATGTCGTCTCGAATGGCGCGCATCGAGGCCAGGTGGTCCGTCCCCTGCCGGCGCGCCAAGCCGAGGTCGGAGCCGGACCGCGGTCGGCGTGTGCCAGTGACGAGGTCTGCGGCTGCGCGCACCCCCAGGGCAAGCAACGGACCGATTCGCAACACGTTCGCGCTGAACGTGGACTCCACGCGCCTCAGGGCATTCGCAACCACCTGCAGGGCACCTGCGGCATCGCCGCTCCAGATCGCGAGCTCGGCATGCGCCGCAGCTGCTGGCGCGATCCACTGCACGTCCGCGGCGCCCTCGAGCAGCGCCTCAACCACCTGGATCTGGAGGCCGGCTTTCTCGAACTCGCCACGGCCCACCTGAAGCTGCGCCTCTCGGATATTGAGCGCGATTTCGGCTGCCCCGCCTGCCGCTTGGAGGCGCGCCTGGTCGAGCGCGGCGCGCGCCTCGTCCCAGCGCCCGCCGAGGTAGCGCGCGAGCGCGATGTCGGCGTGCACGAGTGCGGCGATGACGCCGGTGATCCTTGGCGCGTCGGGCTGGCCGATGGCCTCGAGGCCGAGATCACCCGCTTCGTCGTAGCGTGGCGCGGTGAAGATGAGCACATCGGTAAGGTTCGAGACGGCGCGGCTGATGTCGTCGATGCTGCCTATCTCGGTTGCGATCTCGTGCGCTCGATGGAGCATCTCAAGGCCCCGATCGACATCGCCGACGTACGCGGTCAGGGTGCCGAGTGTGTTCAGCGCGTGGCTCTCGATCTCGCGGGAGCCTGTGGCCGCCGCGATCCGGACCGCCTCTTCACTGTACCGAACTCCTTCTTCGGAGTGCATGAGGATCATCAAGATCTGGCCGAGCCCGGCGGCAACGCGAGCTCGCGCCGCGCTCGGCGGCTCCGCGGGCACCAGCCGCACCGCCTCCCGGCACGCCGCAAGGGCACCGGCTCCGTCGCCGCTGAACCACAGGTAGCGGCCAAGCGCAGCGTGCAGCAGGCCGGAGCGGACTGGATCTCGGTCCGCATCGGTCAGATCGAGTGCCTCGGTGATGTGCGCCACCGCACGCGCCGGGTCGTCCTGGCGGTTGAAAGCCGCCCGCTCGAGGAGCTGGATGCGGTCAAGCGGCAGACCGGCCTCTGAACCGGGCACG
>DASQFY010000199.1:0-2766 GCA_035632895.1 Candidatus Dormiibacterota bacterium | reverse complement strand
CTCGTCTTCGTGAGCGTGGATCGGCCGCAGACCGACCCGGGTTGCGACTCGCGTGACGCAGCCGGGGCCGATCCGCGGGACCTGCCGGTCGACGGTGGCTGGGAGGGGATCCGCGTGTTCGACATCTCGCGGCCGGCCGAGCCGAAGCTGGTGGCATCGGTCTTCACCGACTGTGGCTCCCACACCCACACCCTGGTGCCGGACCCCGAGAACGGCCGCGTGCTGCTCTACGTCAGCTCGTATGCCCTGCGCCAGGAGCCCGAGCTGTCTCCCGATTGCATCAATCCGCACGCGCACATCACCGTGGTCGAGGTGCCGATCGACGACCCCGCCGCGGCGCGGGTGGTGAGCCAGCCGCACCTCTTCGGCACCCCCGCCTGGGAGGTCTGGCCGGGCGCCCCAGCCGGCCTGCATGACACGGTCGGCTGCCATGACATCAGCATCTTCGCGCCGCTCGAGCTGGCGGCTGCAGCCTGCATGAGCGAGGGCCAGATCTGGGACATCAGCGACCCGGAACGACCGGTGACGATCGCACACATCGACCTGCCGGAGGTGACCTTTTGGCACTCCGCGGCCTGGAGCAACGACGGGTCGGTGGTCGCCTTCGGGGACGAGAACCTGTCGGAGGAGGGCTGCCGGGACGTGCCGCTGGGGGCCATCTGGTTCTACCGGGTAACCGATCCGGCCGCGCCCGAGCCGGCGGGCCACTTCAGCCTGCAGCGCGAACAGGGAATCGAGATCTGCTCGGCACACATGTTCAACGTGATCCCGGGCATCGAGCCGAATCTGATGGTCGCCGGCTTCTATTCGGGCGGCACATCGGTCATCGATTTCACCGATCCTGCCGCTCCAAGGGAGATCGCCTACTACGACGTCGGCGGCCGACCGCCGGGCGACCAATGGGCGGCGTACTGGTATCGCGGCCTGATCTTCGCGTCGGACCACCTGCGTGGCCTGGACGTGTTCGCGCTCGACCTGCCCGGTGCAGCGGACTCGCAGCAGCTGCCGCACCTCAACCCCCAGACCCAGGAGTGAGGGTGGACGATCCCCACATCCTGGTGGCCGTCGCGCGCCCCCGGCGAGCGCAGTGGCCAAGTTCGCGACCGGAAAGGGCGCAACCTGGCCGTTCGGATCGCAGGGTGAGCGGCTCTCGCCGCGCTCCGGCTGGACTGACACGGCGCACCACATCGGCGCTACGCTGCCGCCATGCGCACGCTTCCGCGTCCCAACCCGACATCCTGAAAGGGGAGGCGCGTTATGGCCGAACGTCGTTCCCGGTTCCACCTCCCCGCCATGCGTAGTCCACGCCCCCAGGCGGAGCGGCAGCAAGAGCCGGCTCCCGAGGTATCGATGGAGTCACGGCCCGCTGTGGTGGCCCCGACTGTGGAGCAAAGCGTCGTCGACGCCGGCATCTACCGCGACGGGAAGCGAATAGCCAGCCCATCCACGGTGGCGGAAGCTGCACGACAGCTTCGCGACGACCCCGACATCATGGCCTGGATCGGCCTATTGCGGCCGGCCGAGGCCCAGCTGCTGGCCGTCGCCGAGGAGTTCGGGCTGCACGAGCTGGCCGTCGAGGACGCCATCGTCGCCCACCAGCGGCCGAAGCTGGAACGGTACGGCGACACGCTCTTCGTGGTGCTGCGCCCAGCCCGCTACCTGGACGACGTTGAAGAGGTCGAGTTCGGCGAGCTCCACCTGTTCGTCGGCTCGAACTTTGTGCTGACGGTGCGGCACAGCCAGGCGCCCGATCTGGCCGTGGTCCGCCACCGCATGGAGGACGACGCGGAGCTGCTGAGCCGAGGTCCCGAAGCGGTGCTGTACGCCATCCTGGACAGCGTGGTGGACGGCTACGCCCCCGTCGTGGCGGGGCTGCAGAAAGACATCGACGAGATCGAGACGGAGGTCTTCCGCGGCGACCCCAAGGTGTCGCGGCGCACATACGAGCTGTCCGGCGAGGTGATCGAGTTTCAGCGCTCCACCCGCCCCCTGCTCGGCATGCTGGAAAGACTGGTCGCAGGCTTCGGCAAGTACGGTACCGACGAGGAGCTGCAGCGTTACCTCCGTGACGTCGCGGACCACATCACCACCGCCGCCGAACGTGTCGACGGATTCCGGCAGATGCTGGGCGACATCGTCACCGTCAACGCAACCCTGGTCAATCAGGCGCAGAACGAGGAGATCAAGCGCCTCACCGAGGCCAGCTACGCGCAGAACGAGGAGGTCAAGCGGGTCTCCGCCTGGGCCGCCATCCTGTTCGCCCCGACGCTGATCGGCACCATCTACGGCATGAACTTCGACAACATGCCGGAGCTGCATTGGATTCTCGGCTACCCGTTCGCCTTGGCGCTGATGGCGCTGACCAGCGTCACCCTGTACGTGATTTTCAGGCGTCGGGGATGGCTCTGAGCGAGCTCGGCTAGCGCTTCTTCGCCTTGGTCGGCAGACCTTCGGTGTAGATCAACGACCGATCGAGCCAGGTCTGCAACATCGCCGCGTCATCCAGAACCGCAGCCGGCAGGACAAGGTACTCGCGCATCGGGCGCCCGGGCATCGGCTCAAAGGGGACGCCGCCGGCCCCGGCAAGCTCGGCCCGCGCGTCGTCCGGCAGGCGGATCACCCAGCGGTCCTCATGGAGCCCGGTGAACATGTGCCCATTGGCGGCGAAGGCGGCCGGGTAGCCGAACATCTTCCGCAGGTTGGCCCCGGCCACGGCCGACATCGTGGCCTCGAACCGTTGCACCAGGTCGGGCAGGGCCTTGCGCC
>DASQFY010000198.1:0-3734 GCA_035632895.1 Candidatus Dormiibacterota bacterium | reverse complement strand
CAAAAGCCGTCCAATCAGGGCGATTTCTGTAGTTGGTTGCTGCCCTTAGCTTGCAGCTTGCTGTCCGCTGGTTGGGGGTGCCGGACGGTAGGTGGATTGCTCTTTAGGTCGAAAAGAGCAGCCTCGCCCTGCGTTCTGCTCGTCGCCCGAAGAAGCGGCGGTCTCGGGGAGCGGCCGTCGTTATCGCTTGGCGCCGAATCCTATAGCGAGCGGCGCTCGCGTTGCCGCTATTGCTTCCGCGAGATGGAGGCGTCTCGTGGGGGCCTCGGTCGGGCGTTCGAGGCGCGTGGTTCTAGGCGTGGCTGTTGCGTAAAGGGGGGTGTCCGGCGACGGCCTTGATCGAAATCCGCACGCTCTCTCGATTCGCGCGAGGCGGAGGCGCAGATCGGGTTAGGCGGGCTCCGCGCGGTATCGCTTTGGTTGTCCTCGCGAGCAGGGGTTGGGCGAACTACGGCCGGTCGAGGCCGCCGCCTAAGATCGGCGCGCGAAGCCGGGGGAGTTGATGCGCTGGCCGGAGCCGCCGGGGGTTCCGCTCGGGGTGAGTTTCAGCGGCGGGCGCCGCGACCGGTGTCAGCGGCACTGTTCGCGGCGCTCGTCCGCCGGCCGGCGGGGTCGCCGTTGCGCACAAGGGGCTTTGCGCCGCTCGACCCGGGCTTCGGCTCCGCTGGGAGGCGATCAGGGCCGGCCGGGGGCCGGCCAGGCGTCCAGAGAGCCGCGGCACGAGCGTCAGCTTCACCCCCAAACCACGAGGAGACCCCGATTTCCCTGGTCGGGGTGGTCAGCCGCCGAACAGCGGCAGGACGGTCTTGATGGTCTGGAACACGCCGTAGGCCAGGGGTCCCCCGACGATGAGCCAGGAGATGACCAGTCGGGGCGTTTGCCCGGCCGGCGTGGGTGAGTCTGATCCGATCATGGCTGCGCTAGCTCCTTGACGAGGGGCGGCGGGTTGGGTCCGAAGAGCACGATCACGAGGGCCGCGGGCGTGCGTCCTCGGCTTCGGCCTCGCGCGCCTCCGCGAAGGCGTCGCTGTGGGCCTCCTCGTGATGGCGCTTGGCGACCGGCCGGATGAGTAGGTTCGCGATGAACCCGATGGCGAGAATCCCGACCATGATGAACAGCGCCGGGCGGTAGTCCGCCGCAACCAGCTCGCCTGGCTTGCCCTGCGCGTCCAGGATCCGGTTGATGATCAGCGGTCCGGCGATGCCGGCCATCGACCATGCGGTGAGCAGCCGGCCGTGGATGGCGCCCACCTGGTAGGTGCCGAACACGTCACGAAGGTAGGCCGGGACGGTGGCGAAGCCGCCGCCGTAGAAAGAGAGGATCCCTGCGGTGAGCAAGACGAACACCGCGGTGGATGTGTCGCCCACGAGGGCGAGCAGCGTGTAGAGAACCATGCCCCCGCCCAGGTACACCATGTACATTGGCTTGCGGCCGATGAAGTCCGACGTGGTCGACCAGACGAACCGGCCGCCCATGTTGAACATCGACAGCAGCCCGACGAACCCGGCCGCCGCGGTCACCGCGACCGTGGACTTCCCGATACCGCTGCGGAAGAAGTCCTGGATCATCGGGCTGGCCTGCTCGAGGATGCCGATCCCGGCGGTGACGTTGCAGAACAGCACAACCCACAGCAACCAGAACTGGTGGGTTCGCACGGCCTCGGACGCCGAGACGTGGGCGGTGGTCACCAGTGGCTTGGACTTCACCTGGGCCGGGTCGAATCCGGCCGGCCGCCAGCCGGGCGGCGGCACCCGCATGTTGAACACCCCGAGCATCATGACCAGGAAGTAGACGACGCCGAGCGTGAGGAAGAGCTTGGCCACGGCGCTGCCGGAGGCGCCCCCCAATACGGTGAAGTTCGGGTCGTACCACGTCAGCAACTGGCGCGACAGCGGCGCGGCGACCAGCGCCCCCCCGCCGAAGCCCATGATGGCCATGCCGGTGGCCATGCCCGGCCGGTCGGGGAACCACTTGATCAACGTGGACACCGGCGAGATGTAGCCGATACCCAGCCCGATGCCGCCGATGAAGCCGTAGCCGAGGTAGACCAGCCACAGTTGCTCGGTGGAGATGCCGAGCGCGCCGATCAGGAAGCCCGAGGACCAGAAGCAGGCCGCGGTGAACATCGCCCTGCGTGGTCCGACCCTGTCCACCCAGGTGCCCATGACGGCTGCGGACACCCCGAGCATGACGATGGCGATGGAGAAGATGATGCCGACCGCGGTGAGGCTCGCGTCGAAATGCTCGACCAGAGCGACCTTGTACACGCTGGTGGCATATGCCTGACCAATGCACAGATGGATCGCCAGCGCGGCGGGTGGGATCAACCATCGGCTGTAGCCCGGCTTGGCTACCGTGTGTTCGCGGTCGAGGAAGGAAAATGCGCGCACGTCTACACCGAGGGCGCGGTGTAGGAGTGGGCGCCCGCGCCGGCCAGCGCGCCACCCTGCACGATGAGGTACTCCTCGCGGATCGGGCGGTTGGCGAAGAAGCACTCCAGGATCTCCCGGGTGCCCGCCGCGTAACGGGCCTGGGCGGACAGGCTTGAGCCGGAGATGTGCGGCGTCATGCCGTGGTGCGGCATCGTGCGCCACGGGTGGTCGGGCGGCGCCGGCTGCGGGAACCACACGTCACCGGCGTAACCGGCGAGCTGACCGCTCTCCAGCGCGCGGACGACCGCGTCCCGGTCGCAGATCTTCGCCCGCGCGGTGTCGATCAGGTACGCGCCGTGCTTCATGGTGGACAGCAGCTCGTCGTTGAACAGCCCCTCGGTCTCGGGGTGCAATGGCGCGTTGATGGTCACCACGTCGCAGTGCTGCACCAGGTCCTGTCCGGTCGGGTGGTAGGTCAACCCGAGCTCGTCCTCGACCTCCGCCGGCAGCCGGTGCTTGTCGGTGTAGTGCAGCTTCACGTCGAACGGCGCCAGCCTGCGCAGCACGGCGGTGCCGATCCGGCCCGCGGCCACCGTGCCGACCGTCATGCCTTCCAGGTCGTAGGAGCGCGCGACGCAGTCGGCGATGTTCCAACCCTTGTCCAGCACCCACTGGTGCGAGGGAAGGTAGTTGCGCACGAGCGACAGGATCATCATCACCACGTGCTCGGCGACGCTGATGCTGTTGCAGTAGGTCACCTCGGCGACGGTGATCCCGTGCTTGATCGCGGCGTCCAGGTCGACGTGGTCGGAGCCGATGCCCGCGGTGATCGCCAGCTTCAACTTCGGCGCCTTGGCGATGCGCTCCGCGGTCAGATAGGCCGGCCAGAACGGCTGGCTGATCACCACGTCGGCGTCGGGAAGCTCCCGGTCGAACACCGAGCCCTCGCCGTCCTTGTCCGAGGTGACCACCAGCTGGTGCCCCGCACTCTCCAGGTAGCGTCGCAGGCCGAGCTCACCGGACACGCTGCCAAGCAGGTCACCTGGGGTGAAGTCGATCGCCTCCGGAGTAGGCATCGACTGCCCGTTGGGATACTGTTCCAACGCTGGAACGCCGGCCCGCGGGTAGGTCTTTGGGTACCCGTCGACCGGGTCGGCATAGAGCACACACAGCACCTTTGCCATAGTTACGTCTCCTTCGAATGTCATGTGCCCGTCGCGTTCCGCGGCGGCTGGGAAGGAGCGGTTATCGCGGGGCCCCCGAATGACTGAACCGTACGAGCCGGTGGTGACGTAGGTCGAAGCGTTCCTGCTGATCGGTTCATAGCTCGCATCGATCGAAACCGGTACAGCGCCGCCCACC
>DASQFY010000197.1:0-6166 GCA_035632895.1 Candidatus Dormiibacterota bacterium | reverse complement strand
CTGACGATCGTGCGCTCTGGCATGGACCGATGCTACCCGTGCCGGTTGCGTAGGTATACGCAAAAGGTACCGATGGGCGGACCGGGTGCACTGCGGATAGGATCTGCAGCGAGATGATCATCGTGGAGGGGCTGGGCAAGGACTTCGGGCGGCTGACTGCCGTACACGATCTGTCCTTCAGCGTGGGCGAGGGCGAGATCTTCGGGCTGCTCGGCCCGAACGGCGCCGGCAAGACCACCACCGTGCGCATGCTCGCCGGCCTGATCGCCCCGACCACCGGCCGTGCGACCGTGAACGGGCACTCGCTCGGCGAGGGGTCACAGCGGATCCGGGCGCTGACCGGCATCCTGACCGAGTCGCCCGGCCTCCACGACAAGCTCACCGCGCGCCAGAACCTGGCCTTCTACGGCCGCCTCTACGGCCTCCGTGGCGCGGCGCTGCGCGGTGCGGTGGAGCGCTACCTGGGAGTGGTCGAGATGCTTCCCTGGGCGGACCGCCGGGTGGGCGGCTTCAGCAAGGGGATGCGTCAGAAGATCGCCATCGCCCGAGCGCTCCTGCACGAGCCCGAGGTCATCTACCTCGACGAGCCGACCAGTGGGCTCGATCCAGCGGCGGCCAAGACGGTCCGGGACTTCATCGATACGCTGCGCTCGCTCGGCCGCTCGATCGTGATCTGTACCCACAACCTGGACGAGGCGGAGCGGCTGTGCGACCGGATCGGGATCATGCAGGGGCAGCTGCTCCGTGTCGACACGCCGGCCGCGCTGCGCCGCAACGGGCGCGCTGCCACGGTGCGCGTGGAGCTCAATGGCGCGCGGGGGCCGGAAGCCTTCGTCGACGTGCTGAGCTCGCTTTCGAGCGTCGTCGCCGCCCAGCACCAGGATCGATCGCTGCTGGTGGAGCTCGTCGATCCGTCGCGCGAGACACCGGACCTGGTGGCGGCGTTGGTCCACGCCGGCGCCCGGATCATATCGGTCCGCGAGGAGGCGGCCACCCTCGAGGAGGTCTACCTCCACCTGGTTGGCGAGGTGGGCGAGCGTGATGCACCCCTGCCCGTTGGCCGCGAGGCATCGGTCGCGGAGGTGGTGGCATGAGGCCGGGCTACGTGCTGGCCGTGTTCGTCAAGGAGTGGCGCGACCTGCTCAGCAACCGGCTGCTGCTCGGGGCGGTCGCCGTGCCGGCGCTCATCTTCGCCTCCATCCCGACCGGCCTGGTGGCGTTCATCCAGGTCAACGACCTGGACCCGAACCAGCTGGGCCAGATCGAGCAGTACATCGCCAACTTTCCGGGCCTCGACCCGAAGCTGGCGGCCCAGGGGTTCATCGTCACCAACTTCATGGCCTACTTCCTCCTCATCCCGGCCATGGTGCCAATGGCGATCGCGAGCCAATCGGTGATCGGCGAGAAGGTGGCGCGCTCGCTCGAGCCGCAGCTGGCCACGCCGCTCGAGGTCCCGGAGCTGCTGGTCGGGAAGACGATCGCGGCCGCGCTGCCGGCGGTAACCGCCACCTGGGGCGTCTTCCTGCTCTATGGGCTGGTCAACGGCGCCATCGCCGACCCGCGGCTGACACGCTTCGTGTTCAGCGACGTATGGATCGTGGCCATGACCACGCTGGTGCCGCTCATCTGCGTCTTCAGCGTGCTGCTGGGAATCATCGTCAGCAGCCGGGTCAACGACCCGCGAACCGCACAGCAGATCGGCGGCTTCGTGGTGATCCCGATCATCGCCATCGCCGTCGCCCAATTCTTCGGCGGTCAGGCGACGTTCACCATGCAGCAGGTGCTGATCGGCAACCTGACCGTGGCCGGGCTGATCGGGCTGGCGCTGGTGATCGGCTCGTGGGCATTCGATCGGGAGACCATCATCACCCGTCTGGGATAGCCAACGCCTAGCCCTTGACTGAGCCTCCGACGATGCCGCGCACGAAGTAGCGCTGCAGCGCGAAGAACACCGCGAGCGGCAGGAGCATGGATAGGAACGCCGCCGCACCCAGGAACTCGCTGCCCCCTCCGGTGGAAGTGACCAGACCAGCGATGCTGACCGTCAACGGCAGGTTGTCGGGATTCACGGCACTCATGTAGATCAGCGCCACCAGCAGGTCGTTCCAGACGAACAGGAACTGGAAGATGGCCAGCGCCGCGATGGCCGGCACGCTCATCGGAATCGCCAGCCTGAAGAAGCTCGTGACCGGGCTGGCGCCGTCGATTGCGGCCGACTCGAAGACCTCTTTCGGCAGCGAGCCCATGAAGTTCCGCAGGAGGTAGATGGCGAACGGCAGCCCATAGCCGGTGTGCGCCAGCCAGACCGCCAGGAAGGTGCCGGCGATGCCCCAGGTCGCGAACAGCTTCAGGATCGGGATCAGGGTGGCCTGCAGCGGAACCACCAGGAGCCCCACGACCACCACGAACAGGATGTTGCGGCCCGGGAACTCCATCCAGCTGAAGGCGTAGGCGGCGAAGGCGGCCACGAAGATGGGGATCACCGTGGCCGGGATGCTGATGATCAGGCTGTTCATGAAGTTGGTGGCGATGTTGCTCTGGCCGAGCACGTGGGCGTAGTTCTCGAACGTGAAGTGGTAGGGCGGGAAGAGCCCCACCCACCAGCCCGTGCTGTTTGCATCAGCTGCGGGCCGGAACGAGTTCACGAGGAGGCCGAAGGTCGGGATCGCCCAGATAATGATCAGGCCGATGACCACGACGTGCAGCCCGACGCCACCGCGCATTCGGCGCAACCGGCTCTGCTTCCGGACTGGCTGCTCGATGGGCGTGGCGGCTGCCGTCATCGGACCGCCTCCTGTGCCCGGAAGCGGCCGATGTTGAAGAACATGATCGGCACGATCGCCACCAGAAGCACCACGGCGATGGCGCTGGCGCGTCCGAACTCGCCGACGCGGAACATCTCCTTGTACATCAGGTTGGCGATGACGTCAGTGTTCAGGTTCCCACTGGTCATCGTGAACACGATGTCGAAGGCTTTGAGCGCGGTGATGACCATGGTGGTCCCCACGACCACGAGGGTCGGTACCAGCAGCGGGAAGATGATCCCTTTGAAGACCTGCCACTCGTTGGCGCCGTCGACGCGCGCCGCCTCAAGCAGCTCGGGGTTGATCCCCTTCAAGGCAGCCGAGATGATGACCATCCCGAAGCCGGTCCACATCCAGGTCATGACGATGATCAACATGAACGTGTTGACGCTGAAATCCTCGACCTGCAGCCAGGGGATCGGTCCCAGCCCGAATACACCGATCGCCGCGTTGAGCGTTCCCGTCTGGACGGCACCCGGCGGCTTGTACTGGTACATGTACAGCCAGATCACCCCGGCGGCCACCATGCTGATGGCCAGCGGCAGGAAGATCAGGCTCTTCGCGACTGATTCGTAGCGGACGCGGTCGACGAAGACCGCGATCAGCAGGCCGAAACCAACCGTGAACAGGGTCAGGAAGATGAGCCACAGGACGTTGTTCTTGAGGGCCGAAAGAGCGTCGTTGCTGCCGAGGAACCACTCGTAGTTTTCCAGCCCAACCCAGACCGTGCCAAGCGTGTTCTGGAAGCTGGCGATGATGGTGCCGATCATCGGATAGAGCAGGAAGAGACCCAGGAAGGCGAGGGCGGGAAGCATCCAGAGCCACGGACGGATGCGTGGTTTCATCTTTTCCGGAACGACGCGAAGCGCCTGCTCCGTGCCCCAGATGTAGGCCACCAGCACCGCCGGCACTCCGACCACGGCGATGATGGCGGTGATCACGCGCTCGTCCATGCCCTACCTCCGGCCGGCGTGCTCGGTCATGGTCGGGGCGCGACGGCCGTCCGCCGCGCCCTGACCTGAAAATGAAGGTTCAGCTCCCGCTACTCGGAATAGGCATCGTCAGCTACCGTCTGCAGCTCCGCCAGCGCCTCCTCGACCGTCTCAGAGCCTGCGGTCAGGCTCACGAGGTGCGACAGGAAGGCCGCCCCCATGGCCGTCGGCATCTGGTCCGATGCGTCGAACACGAACTGCTCCGCGCCGGTGATCATCCCGCCCATCAGGGTGCTGATGTCGTCCGGGTAGGACGTCGCGTTCTTGTTCGCCGACAGAGCACCGCCGCGCGCGACCCAGATGTCCTGGGCATCGGCGGTGACCAGGTACCGCATCAGGGACTTGGCCGCCGGCGTGTCGTGGAACATGCCGAACAGGTCACCAGCGCCCTCCACGGCCGTTGCGAACTCGTCGTTGAAGGCCGGGAATGGGAAGGCGTTGTAGTCCGTTCCGGCCGTCTTGCCGACGAACGCGCCGAGACCGGTGATGAAGCTGGCCTGGTGGAAGAGCGCGCAGCCCGGCGGGCTGGCGAAGAGCGGGTCGCCCGCCAGGTCGAACTTGGTGGCGACGGCAGTGGTGCCACCGCCATACGTGTTGGCCACGACGTCATTCATGAAGGTTTCGAAAGCGGTCTGGATCGCCGGGTCGGTCCATGCGACCTCGCCCGCCCACCACTGGTTGTAGACGTCTGGTCCGGCCTGGTGGAGCAGGATCTCCTCGATCCAGTCAGTTGCCGGCCAGCCGGACGCGTCGCCGGACTCGATGCCCAGGCACCACAGCCCCTCTGCATCGCCCTGGTTCGCCTCTCCTTCAGCGATCAGGTCATCCCAGGTGGCAGGCTCGCTGCCCGCGTAGTCGTGGAGCGTCGGGTTGTACCAGATCAGCCCCTTGACTGCGGACTTGATGAAGGTGCCGTATGTCACGCCGTCGACCTGCCCGAGCGCCACGAGCCCGGGAGACGTCTCCTCGACATAGGTCTCTATGTCCAGCACGTCATCCAGCGGCTTGAGCGCCCCTGCCGCCACGTACTCGGCCATCTGGCCGGGGCCGGGCAGACCCGCGAGGTCAGGCAGCACGCCGGTGGGGATGCCGGCCGCCAGGATGTCGTTGATCGAGCGCGTGCCCTGGTATTTCACCGTCGCGCCCGTCTGCTCCTCCCATGGGGCGACCATGGCGAGGAACGACTCTTGTTCAGCGTCGGTCCACGTCCCGATGACGGTGACCTCCGCTCCGGTGAGGTCCTCTTCCCCCTGGCTGGCGCCAGGTTCCTGGCTGCCGTCCGCTGTCGACGCACCCGGCGTCGCCGCCGTGCAGGCCGCCAACAGCAGCCCAAGGACCATCAGCGGGGCGAGAAATCGGTACGTCGACCTCATGGTTCCTCCTATGTCGCCGGCGCAGGTGCGCCGTGCCGCCCTTCCTCGGGGCGGGTGTCCGCACGGAAGCGAATGCTCCCGTACGGGTCAGCTGGTAAGGCAGTCTTCCGTTTCGGGGTCAAAGAGATGCAATTTCTCGGCCGGCACGGTGAGCTCGACGCGGTCGCCGGCCTTGACCTGGCGTTCCGACGGCACGACCGCGACGACCTCGATCCCCTCCATCTGCGCGTGCAGCAGCTCCTCGTTGCCCAGGTACTCGACGACGTCGACCTGCGCCGGGAATCGGATCGTCTCCTCAGCGCCGCCGGCGGTCGAGATGTCCAGGTGCTCTGGGCGGAAGCCGACCAGCAGGGATGAGCCCGCCGGCCGCTGGCTCGCGATCTGAGCGGGCTTGCCGAGCAGCTGGACACGTACCTTCCCCAGCTGCAGCGCCCCATCCGCGTAGGTGGTGGTCGCGAAGTTCATAGCGGGGGACCCGATGAAGCCGGCCACGAAGACGTTCTTCGGGCCGTCGTACAGCTGCTGCGGTGTGCCGATCTGCTGCAGCAGGCCATCGCGCATTACCGCAATCCGGTCGCCCATCGTCATCGCCTCGACCTGGTCGTGGGTGACGTAGACGGTGGTGGTGCCCAGCCGCTGATGGAGGCGTGCGATCTCCGCACGGGTCTGTACGCGCAGCTTGGCGTCGAGGTTCGAGAGCGGCTCGTCCATCAGGAACACCGCTGGCTCGCGCACGATCGCGCGCCCCAGGGCGACGCGCTGGCGCTGGCCACCGGAGAGAGCCTTTGGCTTGCGATCGAGGAATTTGTCGAGGCCCAGGATCCCGGCCGCGTCCTTCACCCGCCGCTGGATATCGGCCTTTGGCGTCTTGCGCAGCTTCAGGCCGAAGGCCAGGTTGTCGTAGACCGACATGTGGGGGTAGAGCGCGTAGCTCTGGAACACCATCGCGATGTCGCGATCCTTGGGGGCGACGTCGTTGACGACGCGCTCGCCGATG
>DASQFY010000196.1:0-15105 GCA_035632895.1 Candidatus Dormiibacterota bacterium | reverse complement strand
GCCAGCTCGGGATCGAACGGCGCGGAGATGCGCGTCGCGCCCGCCGAGGCGGCAGCACGGACGTCGGCCAGCGTCCGGAATCGCCCGGAGGCTTTCACCTGCACGCGCGGTCCCACACTGTCCCGCAGCACGCCGGTGCGCTGCACGGTGCGACGCGCGGGGGCTTCACCGGCGGAGGTCACGACGTAGTCGGCGCCGGCGCGCTCGGCAAGCCGGCAGGCCTTGCGTAGCAGGTCCTCGCCGAGTGGCTCCGCCTCCACGATCACCCCGGCCAGGGCCAACGCCGAGTGGGCCATATCGATCACTGCCAGCATGTCGTTGTAGACGATCTCATCCTCGCCGGAGACGAGCGCCCCGCCATTCATGACGAAGTCGATCTGGTTCGCGCCTTGCTCCAGCGCCTTGCTCGCCTCGAACGCTTTGACGGCCAGGATCTGGCCACCGTGCGGGTAGCCGACTACTGTCCCAAGCCGCTGCCGAGACCTGCCGAGCCCTCGCCTGGCGGCTTTCACCAGCCACGGACTGACGGTGATCGCGGCGCAGTCGAGCTCGATCGCCAAGGCCACCGCCGCCTCGAGTTCGGCGAGCGATGCGTTCGGTCGGGTCAACCGATATTCGAGCCGCACGACTCGGCGCCCGATGGCGGTCATCGCGAGGTGGGAACCTCCCTGGTGGTCCGGACTCGGGTTGGGCACGACGAGCACCTTCTCCGGACCGCCGATTGTAGCAGCGCCCTAGCTCGGCGCTTCCTGATTGCCCTCGGCTTGGCGGTGCGTTCTGTCACCGGACGCCAGCTCCGCCAGCCAGCCGCGGGCGAGGTCGAGCAGGCGTTCTCGCCGATTGAGGCTCGGGTCGTCGATGACCGCATCCAACAGCCGGTCGAGCAGCTGCCCGACCTGCGGGCCCGGCTCGATCGACAGCGCGTCCGTCAGGTCGTGGCCGTCAACGGCCAGCTGCCCCGCATCGAGCGGGTCGGAGGCGAGCACCGCCGCCACCCTGGCGCGAAGATCCGGCAGGCCACCCAGTTCCTGCTCGGCAGCCCCGCTGGCCGCGCTGTCCGCCTGCCGCAGGGCGAACAGGTCGTCGACCAGGTCGCGCCCGACGCGCTTCACGAAGCGGCGCACCGCGGCATCGGTCCACGTAGGCCGGTAGTCGAACATGTGCTGCCGCACCAGCCGGGTGACGCGGGTGACCTCGGCGCGCGGCGAGCGCAGCCGCCGCATGACCGTCTCCGCCAGGGCTGCACCGTCGCGCTCGTGGCCGATGAAATGACCGCCCTCCAACGTATTTGCCTTGCCCAGGTCGTGCAGCAGCCCAGCCATGCGCAAGACCGGGTCGGCGGCCGACAGCGCGTCGGCAGTACGGAGCGAGTGATCGAGGGCGTCCCCCGGCAGCGCCTTGGCCTGGGGCACCCCTCGCAGCCCCGCCAGCTCGGGCAGCAGCACCGCCAACAACCCGAGCCGCTCCATGAGCTCCAATGCTCGCGACGGCGGCGCCGCGCCGGCCAGGATCCGCAGGAGCTCGTCATGGATCCGCTCGCCGGAGAGCTGCGCGGCGTCGCCGACGTGTCGGCGGATGGCATCCTCGGTCGACGGGTCGAGTCGCAGGTCGAAACGCGTCGCGAAGCGGACCGCCCGCACCAGCCGGAGCGCATCCTCTTCGAATCGGGCTTCGGGGTCGCCGACCGCCCGCAGCACTCCGGCCGCCAGGTCGGCGGCGCCGCCATGCGGATCGACGAGCCGGCCCCGCCGGGCCGCCAGGTCGGTCGGCACCCAGGCCATGGCATTGATCGTGAAGTCGCGCCGCAAAAGGTCCTGCTTGAGCGAGGCGCCGAACTCGATCTCGTCCGGCCGCCGTCGGTCGCGGTATCCGCCTTCGGCGCGGTACGTCGTCACCTCCACCGTTCCGGCCGGGTCATTCACCGTCACGGTCCCGAATCGGTTCTGCCAGGTGGAGCCGGGAAACAGGTCGGCGACTCGCTCCGGGAGTGCCGCCGTGGCCACGTCCCAGTCGGCGGGGGCGTGGCCTAACACCAGGTCGCGGACGGAGCCACCGACCAGCGCCGCCTCCTGTCCCGCGGCCTCGAGCGTGGCCAGCACGCGCTCGACGTGCTCGGGCAGGGGCCCCAGGCGGCCGAGAGGCGTCAGCTCGATGTCGCTGGATCGGTCAGAAAGAGGTAGGTCCGCCACGTGTCGTTGCGCTCGTCGGCGAGGTACGAACCGTACAGGTAGCGGACGTCGGCGCGGGGGGCGCGCGGCTCGCGCTGCAGGGTCATGTGCGCCTCGGCGAGCGTCTTGCTCCCCTTGCGGTGGTTGCAGCTGCGGCAGGCGGCCACGAGGTTCTCCCATTCATGGTGACCGCCTCGATGCTTGGGCACGACGTGGTCGATCGTCAGGTCGCGGCTCACCGTGTCGCAGTACTGGCAGGTGTGGTGGTCGCGCGCGAAGACCTCGCGTCGGGAGAGCTTGACGCGCGGGCGTGGTCGCTTGACCAGGTAGACCAGACGGATCACCGAAGGGGCCGGAATCGCCAGCGTGGGGGTCCGGATGACCTGGTGGTTCCGCGCCAGCAGCTCCGCCTTGTCGTTGCCGAGCAGGCGGAAGGCGCGCCTGATGTCACAGACGTTGAGCGGCTCGTAATTCTGGTTCAGCACCAGCACCGGTGCGTTGAGCATCAAAGGCGCCTCCGTGGAGGCCGATGATAGCGGAGCACGCCAGTTGGGCTCTCGCAGGTCCACGAGTACAATGCTCAGCCGAGCGCGGCGCGCGGCGCCGCGATCGGTCCTGCGATCAAGATCGACCACAGATCGAGCATAAGCAGAAGGCTGCATGGCCACTATCGAGACCAGTACCTGGACGACCAAGGTCGGCCTGGCCCGGATGCTGTCCGGCGGCGTGATCATGGACGTCGTCACCGCCGACCATGCCCGGATCGCCGAAGAGGCTGGCGCCGTGGCGGTGATGGCCCTTGAGCGCGTCCCGTCGGACATCCGCAAGTTCGGCGGCGTGGCGCGCATGAGCGACCCGAAGCTGATCGAAGAGATCAAGGGCGCGGTCAGCATCCCGGTCATGGCCAAATGCCGGATCGGCCACATCGCCGAGGCTCAGATCCTCCAGCAGCTTGAGGTCGACTTCATCGACGAGTCCGAGGTCCTCACCCCGGCCGACGAGGAGCACCACATCGACAAGCATCTGTTCAAGGTGCCGTTCGTGTGCGGCTGCCGCGACCTGGGCGAAGCGCTGCGCCGGGTCGGCGAGGGAGCCGCCATGATCCGGACCAAGGGCGAGGCGGGGACGGGCAACATCGTCGAGGCGGTGCGTCACATGCGCGCCGTGATGAAGGGCATTCGCGAGCTTTCCGGGATGCGGCCCGACGAGCTCTTCGCCGCCGCCAAGGAGCTGCGCGCGCCGGTGGAGGTGGTGCAGCAGACGGCCGAGCTCGGCGAGCTGCCCGTGCCGAACTTCAGCGCCGGCGGCATCGCGACGCCAGCGGATGCTTCGCTCATGCGACAGCTCGGCGCGCAGGCCGTGTTCGTGGGCAGCGGCATATTCAAGAGCGAGCAGCCGGAGCGCGTGGCTCGAGCGATTGTGATGGCGACCACGCACTGGGACAATCCCGAGATCCTGGCGGAGGTGAGCGCCGGGCTGGGCGAGCCGATGCGCGGCCTGGACCTCTCCGAGATCCCGGTGGAGGAGCGCCTGGCCGTCCGCGGCTGGTAGCGAGGAAGGACCGATGGCGCAGCCGGCGCCGTCCGCGGCCCCGGAGCCGATGACCGCACCGTCGCGCGGGGAACGCCGCCGCGCGCGGATAGGCGTCCTCGCGCTGCAGGGCGCCGTGCGCGAGCACGTCGAGGCGATTCGCGAGATCGGCGCCGAGCCGGTCCCGGTTCGCCTGCCGCGCGACATCGACGGGCTCGACGCCCTGATCCTGCCGGGCGGCGAGTCGACCACGATGCGCCGGCTGATCGATCGCTACGGCCTGCGCGGGCCGATCCTGGCGCTGGCGGGCCGCGGCGCCCCCATGCTCGGCACCTGCGCGGGCATGATCCTGCTCGCCGCGCGTCTGACGGGTGAGGAGCCGATCCTCGGCCTGTTGGACGTGGAGGTGCAGCGAAACGCGTATGGGCGGCAGCTCGACTCCTACGAGACCGACGTCGACATCCCGGCGCTTGGCGACGAGCCGCTGCACGGGGTCTTCATCCGGGCGCCGATCGTGGTCAACGCGGGTCCGGCCGTCGAGGTCCTGGCGCGCGACGCTCAGGGGCGTGCGATCGCCGTCCGGCAGGGCAAGGTACTGGCCACCGCGTTCCATCCCGAGTTGACGCGCGATCGGCGCCTCCATCGGCTCCTTCTCGAGCTGGTGCCGGCATGACCCAGACCGCTGGCGCCATCCGGCCAGCCCGCCTGACCGATCGCCAGGCGCTGACCGATCTCTCGCAACGGGTCCACCTCTCTCCGGACAGCTACCGCCGCTCGCTCGGCGTGCCGTCGCCGTTGGCGACAGTGCCCCGCATCAGCCTGTCGACCCTGATCCCCTCGTGGCTGCCGCTGCGCGCCCCGTCGCTCCATCTGGTGGCCGAGGCCGACGGCGCATTGGTCGGCAGCTGCCGCGCGATTGAGGAGCCTCGGCGCGACGACTGGGTGATCACCGAGCTCGACGCGGCGGAGGGCCCGATGGCGGCCGAGGTCCGCTATGCCCTGCTCCGCGCGCTGATCGAAGAGGCCTCGCAGCACGCCGTTGCACGCTTCCACGCCGCCTGCTCGGACGTGCGCGACAACCTCGAGCTGTTCGGGCAGCTGGGCTTCATGGCCTACGCCCAGGAGGAGATCCTGTATCGCGCGCCCGAGCCGACCCGCGGGCCGCGCTCGTGGGTGCGAGGCCTGCTGTCGCGTGACGGCTCGGCTACGGGCGGCGCCTCATCGACCGATGGCAGCCGGCCGACATTGCAGTCCGCCGGGGCGCCCGATGCGTGGCACCTGTTCGACCTGTGGTCGCATGCCACGCCGCCCGCCATCGCCAGGCTGGAGGACTACTCGGCCGCCGACTGGGAGGGAGTCGGCCACGAGGGGGTCGTGCCGCGCAGCAGCCTGAACCCGCTCCTCCATTTCTCGGCGGTCAGCGCCTGGCTGCTGCCACACGAGCAACGCTCGGGAGGTTTCGCACAGCACGGCGCCTGCCGCGAGGGTCCGCATTACCTGCGCTTCCTGGTGCGTGACGGATCCGACGGCGCATCGTTCCTGCGCGCCGTGCTCGGCGCCATGGGAGAAGAGGCCGCGGCTGCAGGAATCCTGTCGCCGGTGCGAACATATGAGTCGACGGGGCTGCGTGCGGCCCCTGCCGTCGGGTTCGAGCCGATCGGCCGGGTCACCCTCCTGGTCCGCGACGTGCGCGCCGCCGTCCGCCAACCGGCCCTCGTGCCGGTCATCTGAGCAAGCCAGCGAGGCAGGAGCCAAGCCACGTGACCCGCCTGGAGACGACCGACGACCTCGACGCGCTGATGGAGGCGCTGCCGGAGGAGATCGTGACGCGGCTGCGCACGTTCGCGAACCGATCCGACCTGCTCGAGGTGGTGATGGACCTCGGGCGTCGCCCCGAGGCCCGCTTCACGCACGCCGAGGAGGTGCTCCTCGACCGCGAGATCGTGGAGGCCGACATCGCCTACGTGATCGATCACATCGGTGCCTTCGGCGATGACAACAGGGCAGGGATCGAGCGCACGCTGCATCGGATCAGTGCGATTCGCAACCGCGCCGGCAAGGTCGTGGGCCTGACCTGTCGCATCGGACGGGCGGTGTTCGGCACCATCGACATCATCCGCGACATCGTGGATGGCGGGCAGAGCGTCCTGCTGCTGGGACGGCCGGGCGTCGGCAAGACGACCATGCTGCGCGAGGTGGCTCGCGTCCTGGCCGATGACCTCGGCAAGCGGGTGATCGTGGTCGACACGTCCAACGAGATCGCCGGCGACGGCGACATTCCGCACCCCGGCATCGGCGACGCGCGCCGGATGCAGGTCCGCACCCCGACCGAGCAGCACGCCGTGATGATCGAAGGCGTCGAGAACCACATGCCCGAGGTGATCGTCATCGACGAGATCGGGACCGAGCTGGAGGCAGCCGCGGCCCGGACCATCGCCGAGCGCGGGGTGCAGCTGGTCGGCACGGCGCACGGCAACACCCTCGACAACCTGATGCTCAACCCGACCCTCTCCGACCTCATCGGTGGCATCCAGGCGGTGACGCTGGGCGACGAGGAGGCCCGCAGGCGAGGGACGCAGAAGACGGTCCTGGAGCGCAAGGCGCCACCGACCTTCGACGTGGTGGTCGAGATCGTGGAGCGCGACAGCGTGACCGTGCACCGCAACGTGGCCGAGACGGTCGACGCCATCCTGCGTGGCCACATGGTGCCGCCCGAGTCTCGCTGGCGGGAGGGCGGCGAGCTGAAGGCCGCGACCAAGTACGACTACCGAATCAGCGAAACGGCGGCCGGAAACCCGGCCTTCGCCCCGATCGAGCCGACCGGCAGCTTCGGCGCCTACAGCCGCGGCCGCGGCGGCTCCGGGCTGCGGCCGTTGCCCGGGCGCGGCAACGGTGGACGTGCGACGCGCAGCCTGCCCGGCGAGCGGCTGAGCGGCGAGCGCTTCGAGCCGTCCGAGACATCCGATCCGCGGCGCCATCTTGAAGAGGCGCTGCGCGGCTCCGCGGCGCCGGAGTCCGAGCTGGTCGATCGCCCGGTGGGAGCCAGCCGCCCGCCGGTGAGCGGCCGCAGCCATCGGCCCATGAACCTGTTCCCATTCGGGATCAGCCGCAAGCGGCTGGAACAGTCGGTTCGCGAGCTGGGCCTGCCCGTCACCGTGGCGCGTGATCTGGACGACGCCGACGCCGTCGTCACGCTGCGCAACTACTACCGCCGCAAGCCCGCCGCCCTGCGCGACGCCGAGTCGAGCGGCGTCCCGATCTACGTCCTGAAGACGAACACGATCCTCCAGATGGAGAACCTGCTCGCCAGCCTGTTCGACCTGGAGGCCGATCCCTCCGAGGCGGCGCTCCGTGAGACGGCCGAGGCGATCGGGCTGGTGCAGGCCTCCGGCGCACCGATGGAATTGGACCCGCAGAACGCCTACATCCGACGCCTGCAGCATCAGATGGCGGAGCGCAACAACCTGATGAGCCGTTCCCGCGGCGCTGAGCCGAACCGCCGGGTGGAGCTGCTGCCCGACGAGGGACGCGCCTGGCGGTGACGCCCCGCGGCAAGTTCATCACGCTCGAAGGATCGGAGGGCAGCGGCAAGACGACCGCCGCGCGGCACCTGGGCGAGTGGCTGCAGTCCCGCGGCGAGCCGACCATCGTCACTCGCGAGCCGGGTGGCACACCGCTCGGCGATGAGGTGCGGCGCCTGGTCCTCCATCTCCGCGACGTCAGCGACGACCTGGATCCGCGGGCCGATGCCCTCCTCTACGCCGCCGGCCGCGCCCAGCACACGTCGCGGGTTATTCGACCGGCACTGGATCGCGGCCAGCATGTCGTCTGCGCGCGCTATCTGGACTCTTCGCTGGCGTACCAGGGAGTCGCCTACGGCAACGACCCGGAAGAGATGAGGCGGCTTCAGCGCTTCGCGACGTACGACCTGCTGCCGGATCTGACCATCCTGATCGACGTGCCGGTCGAGATCGGCCTGGGGCGCAAGCGGCGCGGCGAGTGGAACCGCTTCGAGGATACGCAGGGGGTCGCCTTCTTCGAGAAGGTGCGTCGCGCCTACCTGGGGCTCGCTGCCGCGGAGCCGGAGCGATTCCGGGTGGTGGATGGCTCTGGCAGCGTGGACGATACAGACGCCCTGATCCGGGCCGTGGTCGAGCCCTTTGTCTTCGATCGCGCTTGAAGCGAGCGGCGTCGGGGAGAACCCGCGGCATCGGACGGGTGGCCCTCGGTCGCTCCCCTGCGGCATAATCGAACCCTTCCCGCATTGAGCCAGCGCCCATGAAGCTCGTCACCGCCATCGTGCACAACGAGGATGCCGCAAGCCTCGTCGACGCCCTCCTGGAGAAGGAGTTCCGGGCCACGCGGCTGCATTCCTCCGGCGGTTTCCTGAAGCAGGGCAACGCGACCATCCTGGTCGGCGTCGAAGACGACCAGGTCGACGCCGTGCTCGAGATCGTGAGCGCCAACTGCCACTCGCGCCGGCAGTTCGTCAACCCCATGCCGCCGATCATGGAACCCGGCGAGTTCTACATGCCCTACCCGGTCGAGGTCGAGGTCGGCGGCGCCACGGTTTTCGTCCTCCCGGTCGAGCGCTTCGAGCGCCTCTAGACCGATGCCCGCGCCGGCCTGGCTCGGCGCGCTCGAGCCGCTCGCGCCGGACGTGGTCGCCTGCTGGCTTGTCGCCGACAACCTTCGTTCCCTGCGCCGTGAGCTGCGGCGGCGGGCAGGGCCCGGCACCGCCACTGGCTTGCTCGTCCAGCAGGAGGCTGTCGCCGACGCACTGGAGGCCGCCCTGCGGGCCATGCCGGCCGAGTTGCTGCGGGCGCCCGGCGGGGAAGAGGACTGGAACGTGGCGCAGACCTTCGCCCACGCCACCGGCTCACGACGATGGCTCGTGCATGCGGCCGCCCTGACCGCTCGGGGAGAGTGGCCGGCCGACGCGCCCCAGGTCCGCCCGGGCGTTCCCGGACCGGCGGAGGCCGACCTGGAGACGCTGCTGACGCTCCTCGAGAAGAGCCGCCGCTCGATGGCGACTTCGGCGGCAGCGATCGCCGGCCACGAGGCCGATCGGAGCCTCCTCGACCACCCGCTCGTCGGGAAGCTGCGCTGCGGCGAGTGGCTCCTGTTCGCCGGTGTCCACGATCTGATGCACCTCGAGCAGCTCCACGGTCTGCTGGAGCGTGGCGTCGAGCAGCCTGCCCGTGCCTGAGCGGCATGCGCCGCTGGTCCTGGTCGTGGATCCGGCCAGCGGCGGAGGCGCCGAGCCCGCCGCGGGCTCGTATGCGGCGGCCGCGTTCGCCGGACAGCAGCTGCTCGCGGCCGAGCTCTCGCAGCGTTTTGGCGCACGGGGTGCCGCGGTCGCCCCGCTGGTGCCGGTCCGCCCCGCGGGAGAGGAGGCGTTCCACTGGGGGCGCTGGTTCACCGCGGCGGCGCAGGCCGCGCTGGAGGGGGCCCGTGCCACCGGCCGGCCGCTCGAGGCGATCGGGTACGCAGGGGCAGGCGCCCTTGCCCTCGGCGAGGACGCACTGCTCGACGAGCTCTGCTCGGCGGTGCCCAACGAGGTTGTGGCCAACAATCGCTACTCGGCTGATGCCTTCGTGGTCGCCGGCGACCTCGATCGTGCACTCGGGGCGCTGGCCCTGTGCCCGACCGACAACGCAGCGGTGCGCTGCCTCGAGGCGGCCGGCTGGGCATGGCGCGACCTCAGCCACGCGCCCTGGGCACGTTTCGACGTGGACACGCCGCTCGACCTGGCGCTGTTGTGCCTGGCGACGCGCCTGCCCGGCACCCGGCGTCTCGCGGGAGGGCTCGCCACCCACCTGGAAGAGGCGAGGCTGCCCGGCGTCCGCCGGCTGGAGGTGCCGCACGTCGAGGCGATCGGCGCCGTGCTGCGTGACCGCGAGTCGCAGCTGGTGGTGGCCGGGCGGCTGCCGTCCAGCGCCTGGGCTTACCTCGAGACGGAGTCGGCCTGCCGGGTCCGCTGCTTCATCGAGGAGCGCGGCATGCGCTCCGCCCCGGACACGGCGCCGCGCTCCATGCTCGCCGACTGGGTGTCGCGGCTGGGGCCCGGCGACCTGGTGCGCGAGCTGGCCACGCTCGGTGACGCGGTGATCCTCGATACGCGTGTGCTGATGGCAGCACTGGCGGGCTCGTCTGATGCGGCGTCCTGGCCGGCTGAGGAGGAGCGATTCGCCTCCGACTTCCTTGACGCCGAAGCAATCGCGACACCGTGGCTCGCAGAACTCACCGCGGCGGCTGCGAGCGTCCCCATCCCGTTCCTGCTCGGCGGCCACGCGCTGGTCAGCGACGGCCTGCGGATCCTCGTGGACGGCGCCTGGCTGGGCCGGTGACGGACGTGCTGCCCGCGCAGACCGCTTCGATCATGGCCGCGGCTGGGTTCCTCGCGATCGCCGTCTTCCAGGTGGCACTGGCCCTCGGCGCCCCCCTGGGCCGAGCGGCCTGGGGCGGGGCGCACGAGCGTCTCCCGGCGAACCTTCGCATCGGGAGCGCGGTCGCGGTCGTGATCTGGCTGCTCGCTGCGCTGATCGTCCTGGCCCGCGGCGGATCCCCGGTCGTGCCGCTGCCCGTCACCCTGGCCGAATGGGGCACGTGGGCAGTGTTCGGGCTGAGTCTCGTCGGCGCGATCGTGAACTTCGCCTCGTCGAGCCCCTGGGAGCGCTTCGGCTGGGGACCGCTGGCCCTGTTCCTGACCCTCCTATGCCTGATCGTCGCTCTCGGCTGACCCGACCCTACCCAACGCCTCCGACGCCCGATCTGCCCGCCCGACGTGCGCAGATGCGGCTGCTAGACTGATCGTGAGCGGCGCGCGCTCGGGCGCGGGTCGCGCATGCGACTCAACGATTTCGACAGGCGTGCGCTCGACATGCGCGCGACGAGCCAGGCAACCAGCGATTGCATCGGAGCACAGATCGGAGCTGACATGGATCAGACCGGCCTGATCTACGTCCTCGGATTCGCGTTCGCCGCGACGACGTTCGTCTTCGGCACCATCCTCTTCTCGTGGCTCATCACCCATCGGCGTCGACGCCCGCAGAAGGGACTGCCGTATGAGTCGGGGATCGACACCATCGGCGACACCTGGTCGCGATTCGGGCTGGCCTTCTACCTGTACGCCCTGCTCTTCGTCGCCTTCGACGTCGAGATCATCTTCGTCTACCTGTGGGCGATCACGGTCCGAACGGTGGCGGTCCCGGGGATCGTGGCGATCGGCCTCTTCCTGGCGATCCTGATGTTCGGCGAGCTGTATGCCTGGCGGAAGGGAGACCTCCAATGGCGGTGACCACCCCAGAAGGGAAGGACAAGACCGAGGGCTCGCTCGTCCCCGCCGTGACCGCCGAGGGTGCGCCGATCATCATCCCGGACCAGGCGGCCGGCGACGACCTGCTTCGCGAATTCGGCATGGAGGAGCACCCGAAGGGTGGCTTCCACGGCCTGTTGGAGGTGATCCCCACGCGGGCCGACTGGCTGCTAGACCTGATCCGTGCCAACTCGCTGTGGCCGCTCCTCTCAGGGCTGAGCTGCTGCGCGATCGAGATGATGAGCACGGCCACCAGCGTGAACGACATCGACCGCTTCGGGATGTTCCCGTTCCGGGCCAGCCCGCGGCAGGCCGACGTCCTGATCGTGGCCGGCACGCTGACCACCAAGATGGCCGGCCCGCTCGTCCGTCTGTGGGAGCAGATGCCCGAGCCGAAGTGGTGCGTGGCGATGGGGACCTGCACCACCAGCGGCGGGCGCTTCAAGCGCTCGTACAGCGTGGTTCAGGGTGTGGACCGGGTGATGCCGGTCGACGTCTACGTGCCCGGCTGCCCGCCCCGGCCCGAAGGGCTGATCTACGGAATGATGAAGCTCCACGAGCTTGTGAAGCAGCGCCGCGGCCAGTGGACGACCTACGTCGACCGCGGCCCGCAGCGGGTCGCCTGGGAAGGAGACGTGCGCTGACCGCCCCGGCCATGGCGGGGGCGCTGGTGCGCGCGCTCACCGACCGCTTCCCCGAGCTGGCCGCCACGCTGTGGACCGACGAGGACACAGTCGAGCTGCAGATCGACGGCTCCCGCAACGTCGAGCTGCTTCGCCGGCTGCGCGACGATCCAGAGCTCCACTTCTGGTACCTGGCCGATGCCGCGGCCGTCGACTACGGCACGACCGAGCATTTCGAGGTCGTCTACCACCTCTACTCGGATCTGCACCCCGCCTGGCTGCGCGTCCGGGCACGGGTCGACCGCGCCGAACCTCACCTGCCATCCATCACCGGGCTGTGGGAGGGCGCCATGTTCCACGAGCGCGAGATGTACGACATGATGGGCATCGTCTTCGACGGGAACCGGGACCTGCGGCGAATCTACATGTCGCCGGACTACCGGAGCTTCCCGCAGCGTAGGGACTTCCTCCTGCCCGATGACGCCGCCGACTCGTCGGCGGCGGGCGTCAACCCGCTGGAGCGGCCGGAAACCTGGGACCTCTCGCGCTTCCGTGACGCTGTGACGGAGTCGGACGAGGCTGCGGCGAAAGGCAAGCCATGACGGCGGTCGACCCCGAGACCCGGATCCCGGACCCGATCGAGCTGGACCGTGCCGAGGAGGCGCGCCTGCATGCCGCGCTGGGCATCGAGCCGCCGCGACCCGCCGAGCCGGAGTACGCCGGCTTCGAGACGGTCGGCATCCCCGACCGCCCGCCGGTGACCGAGCGCGAGGCCGAGGTCTACACGCTCGAAGAGGGCGAGATGCTGGTCAACATGGGGCCACAGCATCCCTCCACCCATGGGGTCATGCGGCTGGTGGTCAAGGTGCGCAGCGAGGTGGTGGTCGACCTTGACCCGGTGCTCGGCTACCTGCACCGCGGCATCGAAAAGCTGTGCGAGAACGCGACCTACACCACGGTGCTGACCTACGTCGACCCGATGGACTACATGTCGGCGATGCACAACGAGCACGCACCCGCGATCGCGTTCGAGAAGCTGTACGGCATCCGCGCGCCGAAGCGGGCCGAGTACATCCGGGCGCTGGTGGTGGAGCTGAACCGGGTCTTCAGCCACGGCCTGATGATGGGCTTCCTGGCGCTCGACATGGGCGGCCTGACACCGATCCTGTACGGCTTCATCAACCGCGACGAAACCGTTGAGCTGCTGGCTGCCATCAGCGGGCAGCGCATGCTCTTCAACTTCTTCAGGGTCGGCGGCGTGAACTGGGACGTCAGCGACGAGTTCATCAGCCGCCTCTCGACCTGGCGCGCGAACGTGGGCCGCTCGGTCAGCGACAACGAGGCGCTCATCACCGAGAACGAGATCTTCACCGCGCGCACGAAGGGGATGGGCGTTCTCTCCGGCGACCGGGCGATCGCGTTGGGCGTGTCAGGACCGAACCTGCGCGCTTCGGGCGTGCCGTTCGATGTGCGCAAGGCGCATCCATACTCGATCTACGACGAGCTCGAGTTCGAGGTGATCACCCACAGTTCCGGGGACGTGTACGCCCGCTACCTGCAGCGCGTCGCCGAGATCAAGCAGAGCCTGCATCTGATCGACCAGATCGTTGACCAGATGCCGCACGGCCCCGTCCAGGCACAGGTGCCGGGCATCATCCGCCCGAAGCCCGGCCGCGCCTACGGGGCAGTCGAGTCACCGCGCGGCCTGTACAGCGTGTACGCCATCAGCGACGGCGGCCCGAACCCGTATCGGTTCCGGATGCGCGACCCGTCGTTCATCACGCTCCAGGTGATGCCCGTGCTCATGCCCGGCCACCTGATCGCCGACACGATGGCGATCATGGCCAGCCTCGACCCGATCATGGGCGGCGTGGACAAGTAGATGGACTGGGACCTGGTCCTCGGCATCGGCCGCTTCGTGCTGTCCACGACCCTGCTGCTGCTGCTGACCATCCCGACCGCATTCATCGTCATCCAGATGGAGCTGAAGGTGATCGCCCTGATGCAGCTCCGCTACGGCCCAAACCGGGTGGGCCCGAAGGGCATGTTCCAGAGCACGATCCACGGCTTCAAGGTGCTCGCCAAGGAGGACGTCACACCTGACATGGTCGATCGGCCGACCTTCACCCTGGCCCCCTGGATGGTCTTCATGGCGGCGGCCATGAGCATGCTCGTGATCCCGTTCGCACCCGGCCTGGTGGCGGTCGACTCGAGCATCAGCGTGGTCTACTTCTTCGCCGTGCTGGGCCTCTCGGTGGTCGGCCTGCTCGTCGCCGGCTGGGCCAGCTACAACAAGTACTCGCTGCTCGGCGGGCTGCGCAGTGCGGCACAGATGGTCTCCTACGAGATCCCGCTGACTCTCTCGATCGTCGGCGTGGTGGTGCTGACCGGCAGCCTGAGCTTCACCGAGATCATCGAGTGGCAGCGCCAGAACGGCTGGGCCGTGATCTGGCAGCTGGTCGGTTTCCCGATCTTCTTCATCGCCGCCACCGCCGAGATCAACCGAACCCCGTTCGACATGGTCGAGGCCGACTCCGAGATCGTGGCCGGCTTCGCGACCGAGTACTCCGGCATGCGCTTCGGCTTCTTCTTCTTCGCCGAGTACGTGTCGCTCTTCATCATGAGCGCGATCCTGGTCACCCTCTTCTTCGGCGGCTGGCTGGCGCCGTGGCCGTTCCCGGCCCAGCTGGAGGGCTTCATCGGCACCCTGTGGGGACTCTTCTGGTTCTTCCTCAAGACCTACCTCTTCGTCTTCGTGGCGGTCTGGATGCGTGCCACGCTGCCGCGGGTGCGGGTCGACCAGCTGATGAGCCTGGCCTGGAAGGTGCTCCTGCCGGTCGCCCTGCTGAACCTGCTGGTCACCGGCGTGGCGGTTGTGGCCTTCAACCTCTCCGGGGTGCGGTAGAGGGATGGCCATTCCGGGCACCGGCATCGTCAAGGGCATGGCGACCACCCTCCGCAACCTCTTCGAGCCGAAGGTCACGCGGCAGTACCCGGAGGAACGGCCGCAGATGCCGGAGCGCTGGCGGGGGCGGCTCGACCTGATCTACGACCCGTTCGGCGAGCACAAGTGCGAGGTCTGCTTCCAGTGCGCGCAGGTGTGCCCGGTCGAGGCCATCGACATGAGCGGCTTCGACTCGGCGGGAAACCGGATCCGCTACGGCATGCCCGAGATCTACGACGAGCGCACCGACCCCAATGCGCACCGCCGCGCCGGCCTGCCTGCGCGACCGATGCGCAACGTGGTCCGCTGGGACGAAGCGATCGACGAGGCGTGGGTGCGCGGCGTGGTGGACGGCTTCGGCGGGCGGCCCGAGTCGCTGGTGGCCATCTTCGGCGCCGTCCAGGACAAACACGGCTACCTTCCGGAGCGGGCGCTGCGCGTCATCAGCGACCGGATGACCATCCACTGGGCGCAGGTCTTCGGGGCCGCAGGGCTCGGCGGCTTCCGGCTGCTCCCCGCCGA
>DASQFY010000195.1:0-6695 GCA_035632895.1 Candidatus Dormiibacterota bacterium | reverse complement strand
TCATGGACCACAGGTTCGCGATGCCGGAGCGGTCGGTGAGGAACACGACCTGGTTGCCCAGCGTGGCCAGCGGCGCCCCGGTTGTGAAGCGCCAGGTCAGCGGCGTGGCGAGTTGGGAGCCATCGGCCCCGAGCAACCCGGCGGCCAGGGTCACCTCGTAGGTCGTGTTCGGCGCGAGTCCTGCGGACGGCTGGAAGCGCAGAATCCGTCGGGCCTGGTCGCGGACGCCCTCGGCGCCGGGCGCTGCGATTACATCCAGCGATCCATCGACCGCAGGCGTGAGCCGCAGCAGGTCTCCGTCATCCAGGCTGTCGGGGTCGAGGGCACGGTCGAAGACGATTGCGATCGGCGAGTTGATGGCGACACCCTCGATGCCATCGCCGGGGACCAGCGTGGTCGCCTCGAGCCCGGAGCGTGCAGCGCGGAAGGCGAGACGGTACGGCGCTTCGAGTGGCGTCCCGGCGCTGTCGCGCGCGGTCGTGCGGATGCGCAACGTGTACGGCCGCCCCTCCACGAAGGGCGTCGCGGGCATGAGCGTCAGCTGCTCGCCGCTCCAGGTCGGGGTCAGCTCCACAGCGGGCTGGATCTCGAGCGCCGACTCGACGGACGCGGTGTCCATCAGCGTGGAGAACTCGAGCACGATCGACGCCTCGAGCGGCACGTCCTGCGCACCATCCTCGGGCTGGCTGCGCACCACCGTCGGATGCCCGACCGTCGCGAAGGCGAACGGGTCAGGCTCCTGGCCCATCGCGTTTCCGGCCAGGTCGCGCGCGGTCGGCAGGACGCGGACCACGAAATCGGTCTCCAGCGCGAGCCGTTCGGCCGGCGTGAAGGTCAGGGTCCTGCCGGACCAGCTGAAGGCACCATCCATCGCCGGCTCGATCCGGAACGCCGTCTGTCCGCTGACCGGCTCCACCGGCTCGCTGAACTCGACCTCGATGCTGGTCGTGGTCAGCGCGACCGCGGCATCGCCCGACAGGCGATGGGTGAGACCGATCCGGATCACCTCGGGCGGCCGCCCGTCGACGTTGCTGGCGTAGTACAGGATCCCTGCCAGCACCGCCAACCCGGCGGCGAACACCACGAAGCTGCGGAGCAGGACGCCGCGCACGGCGGCCTAGCGCCGACGAAGCCGGGCGGGCAGGAGCTGGAGCTCGTCCCGGTACTTGGCCACCGTGCGCCGCGCGATCGCCACCCCGTCGCCGGCCAGGTGGTCGGCGATCTCCTGGTCGGAGAGTGGGCGCGCGGGCACCTCGGCCCCGATCATCTTCCTGATCTGGTCCTTGATGCCGAGCGAGGCGGTGAAGAAGTGGCCGAACGGCACCACTTCACGGGTCGGTAGCATGACGTACTTCTCGGCAGTCGCCCGGCTCACGGTCGACTCGTGCATTCCGATCAGGGCACCCACCTCCGCGCGCGTGAGTGGAACGAGATGCTGAACGCCGTGGCGGAGGTAGTCGCGCTGGCGCTCGACGAGGCATTCGGCGATCCGCTGCAGCGTCGCCCGCCGACGATTCACGTTGTCGATGAAGAAGCGTGCTCGGCCGACGTATTCGCGGACGTGCTGCCGGTCCGCTTCGCTGGCGTTGGCGCTGCGCATCCCGGCCGACAGTCGAGCGTACGTGCCGTCGACACGCAGCGAGAAGCGCCGCGACTCGACGACCTCGACCTCCAGCTCGCCGTCGACGAGCCGAATCAGGACGTCCGGCCGCAGGATCGGCCGACCCGTGCCCGCCGTCGCAGCATGGAAGGCGGCGGCCGGATAGGGATGCAGGTTCGCCTTCACGAACTCCCAGGCGGCGAGCACCTGGTCCCTTGTGACGCCCAGCGCGGCGGCGATCTGGCCGAATCGCCGCTCCCCGAGGTCCACCAGGTGCTCCCCGACCACCGCCTCGGCGATGGCGGGCACCTCGGCCTCGCCAGACTCGCGCAGGTAGATCACCTGCGTCAGAAGGCTCTCGGCAATGTCGCGCGAGCCGACACCGATCGGTTCGATGCCGCGCATCGCCTCCCGCACGGCGGCGACGTCCTGCCGCGAGGCTTGCGTGGCGGAGGCAATTGCCTCGACCGATTCGGTCAGGAAGCCGTTCTCATCCAATGCACCGATGACGTACTCCGCCACAGTCCGGAGCCGCGCCGGGAGCAGGGCGCGAAGGCTCCAGGCGAGGTGCTCCGAAAGGGTGAACTCCGCTTCGGCACGCGCGATCGGATCCAGGTCATCGGCTTCCTCGCGGGAGGCGGCCCAGTCGCCTGTGGTGCCATCGGTCAGCTCGGCCGGACCGGCGCCGGCAGCGCTCCGCGGCAGGCACTCGGTGCAGTGGCTGCCCGTGATCGTCGAACCGCAGATCGGGCAGGTGGATTGCTCGATCATCTCGAGCGCCGGGTTCTCGTCGAGCTCGGCGGCGATCGCCTCCGTCAGCTCGACGGAGCTCATCGCCAGGATCGCATTGGCAGCGATCTGCTTCGGCGTGACGCGGACCTGGAGCGTCGGCTGCAGCTGCTGGTTCAGCTCGATCGACATTCGGTCTCCCGTGAATCGGGCGCCGCCCTGGGCCGGTGCCACGAATGGACCACGCATTATAGGGTGGCCCCTGAAGGGGCTTTCGCCACCTCCTCAGGGGGCTGTGACGTTGATCCGGCGCACGGTCGGAAGGGCGCCGCCGAAGGTCACGAGACTGTAGGCCGCCGGATCGGTGCGCACCCGACGCCGATACTCGCGCAGGGGCAAGCCGAGCAGGGCAGTCAGCCGCAGGCGGAGGACGTGGTTGTGGCTCACCGCCACCAGGGCCCGAGCTCGATCGGCCGCCAGCCAGGCCTCGAGCGCCCCGAGCACGGGGAAGGCGCGAGCCGCGACATCGCGACCGGACTCTCCACCCGGCGCGGCGGTGCGATAAGGGTCTCGTTCCCACCTCGCGCGCAGCACCGGGTCGCGGGCGAGGCACTCGGCAGCGGTCAGCCCTTCCCAGGCGCCATAGTCAAGCTCCTGCAGACCCGGTTCGACCTCGAGCGGCCGCAAGCCGATCGCCGCGGCGATGGCGGTCGCGGTCTGCCGGCAGCGCAACGCGGGGCTGGTGACGACCCTGACCACGTCATGGCCCAGCGCCGCCAGCTCCGCGGCGACGGCGGCGCCGGTGCGCGCGGCAAGGTCCTCGCCCTCGGCGGCGAGCCCCGGGTCGGCGCGTTGGCCGAGGTTTCGGCCGGCCCTGCTCGCCTCGGTTGTGGCATGACGGACCAGAAAGAGGCTGCCCATCGGTGGCGAGTCTAACGTCGCGGGCCGAGTCGACGGAGGCGTGCGCTATGCTACCCGCCGCTGCCCCGCCCGACCGCCCATGGAGCGCCGATGACCTACGCCCCCGACCCGATCTCCGGCGAGGCCGTGCCCGCCGAACAGTCCAGCACCCGGCGTGGATTCGGCTGTCTGCTCGAGATCGTGGAGACGCTGGTCCTGACGCTCGTCATCTACCTGTTGATTCACAACTTCATCGCCCAGCCGTTCGAAGTCGACCAGAACTCGATGATCCCGACCATTCAACCGCGCGAATATGTCCTCATCGACAAGCTCACACCCCGCTTCGACGATTATCGGCGCGGCGACATCGTGGTCTTCCAGCCACCAGACGGGTACCAGCAGGGTGGCATCCCGTTCATCAAGCGCGTGATCGGCCTGCCTGGCGACATGATCCGCCTGGAGAACGGCCGTGTTTTCGTCACCTCGGCGGGCGGCTCCCCGGTCCTCATCGAGGAGCCGTACGTGGTGCGCGGCAGTGATGGACAGCTCTCCCCCACCCTGCCGAGAGACGCCCAGAACACCTCGGAGTGGACGGTGCCGGAGGGCAGCTTCTTCGTGATGGGCGACAACCGTCCCCAGAGCCAGGACTCGCGCGTCTTCGGCCCCATCGAACGGGACCTGATCGTTGGCAGAGCCTGGCTGCGCTACTTCCCGCTCGACCGCATCGGGTTCACGCAGCGGCCGGAGTACCCCGGCCTGCCGGATGAGCCCGCCGCCGGTGAGGCGGCTTGGAGCGTCGGACCGCTCAGCTATGCGCGGGGCGGCGGCTCCTCGGCCACGATCCAGGCGTCGATCGCACGCTCGTAGCCGACCAGCTGGTCGGCCTCGAACCACAACGCCAGCTCGAGCTCGGCGGTCTCCGCCGCATCGGAGGCATGGACCAGGTTGCGCAGGCCGCTGATCCCCAGGTCGCCACGGATGGTCCCCGGCTCCGCCTCGTTCGGCATGGTGCCGCCGACGAGGCGGCGGACGGTCGCGATCGCGTCCGGGCCTTCGAGCGCGATGGCCGCGACCGGACCTGAGGTGATGAACTCGACCAGCCCGGCGTAGAAGTGCTTGCCGGCGTGGACCGCGTAGTGACGCTCGGCCATCTCGCGCGGCACCTCGAGCAGGCGCAACCCGGCCACCTTCAACCCCTTCCGCTCGAAGCGGGCCAGGAGCTCACCGATCAACCCACGCTGCACGCCGTCGGGCTTGACCAGGACCAGGGTGCGTTCCATACGAGGGGCGGGCTCCTTATGCACTTTGGTTGATGGGCCGATGGTGCCGCTCTCACGGGCGCGCCGCACCGGCAGACAGGATCCGAGGACTCAGGTGCGGGCGGCGCGGTCGTAGGCGTCCGACGCCTCGGAGCTGCGGCCCGCGGCGCGCAGCAGGTCGCCGTAGAGTAGCAGACGGTCAGGGCCGGTCCCCAGCTCGAGCGTGGGCTCCATCAGCGCCACTCCTTCGGCGGCGATCCGGGGGTCGAGCCGCAGCGCCAGCCCAAGCTCGCGATCGCCCTCGTAGGCATTGCCCGCGCCGTAGGCCTGCCTTGCCGCCTCCAGGCGGGCATGGGCGCCGGCCGTTCGCTCGGGTGACGGCACTGGCAGCGGGGCACCCACGGTCGAGGTACCCGACGTCCGTCGCTGGGTCGGGCGCAGCGAGAGCGGCACCGGCCACGCCAGTCGCGACGGCACCCCGCCGCGCAGTCTCCAGGCCTCATCGACCCCCACGTCGCCAAGCACCTGCTCCATCAGCGCAGCGGCGCGATCCGGGTCGCCTGCCGCGGCGAAGGCCTCCGCTTCGATCAGGAGGGTCAGCGGCCGTCGCCGCTCGATGCTCCCGAACCGAATCGCCTGCACCACGGCACCTGCGGCCAGGGGGCGCCCCTGGCGCCAGAGTGCCTCCGCCAGCAGGGCGCGGGCGGCATCGCCCTCGTCCAGCGCGCCGCGACCGCCTGCGTCCAGGCGCGCGACGTGCCGCCGCAGGACCCCCTCGGCCAGGGCGGGCAGCCCCGACGCCAGCTGCGTGCGCGCAAGCGACAGCTCGTCGGGCAGCAGGTCGACGTAGGACAGCTCGGGCTCAGCCGGAGTGGCCTGGGCGGGCGGGGCCGGCCGATCGGTCATGCCGGCAGCATCCGCTCGAACCGGCGCCGCGAACGGAATGGACCGAGCACCGCAAGGCGTGCCTGATCGGGCCGGGCCACTCGGCGTGCCACCCGCAGCAGGTCCTCGGGCGTGACCACCTCGAGCCGCTCCACCACCTCGTCGACGGTCAGGATGCGGGGCAGAAGGGTCTCGCCCGTTCCCAGCCAGGCGGCGACGGCACCGGTCTCCTCCATCCGCAGCTCAAGGCGACCGCGCGTGTAGGCTCGCGCTCGCTCGAGCTCGGCGGCGCTCACCGGCTCCTGCACGACCCGCTCGAGCTGTTCGAGGATCGCGCCCAGCACGGCGGAAGCCTGGTCGGGGTCGAATCCGGCGTGCACGCCGAAGGTGCCGCAGTCGGCGTACGTGGCAGCGAAGGTCGCGACGTCGTACACCAACGAGCGTCGTTCGCGGAGCTCGATGAAGAGCCGGCTGCTCATGCCGTCGCCGAGCACCGCCCCGAGCAGGTCGAGCGCCCAGCGGTCCGGATCGGTGCGCGAGACTCCGGGCATGCCGATGCACAGGTTGCCCTGCGACAGGGCCCGGAAGGCGACCCGCACCGACCCCGGGGCGGCCGGTTCCGGTGCGACCGTGGCGAGGTCCGGCGCGGCCGGCGACCCGACGTCGGCCAGCCAGGCGTCCTTCTGCTCGAACCAGGCGGCTGCGGTTCGTAGGGAGGCGGCATGGGTCGTCGCCCCGGCGATCGCCAGCACGATCTGGTCGGGACGATACCAGCGCCGCCAGTGGGCCACCGCCGCCTCGCGGGTGGCATGCCGCACGGAATGCGGCGTGCCGGCGATCTCGCGGCCGAGCGGATGCGCCCCGAACAGGAGCTGATCGAAAAGGGTGAAAATGTGGTCGCCGGGCGAATCCTCGTACATCCGAATCTCGTCGATAATCACCGGCTTCTCGGCACGCAGATCCGCACGGCGCAGGAGTGGCCACAGCACCAGCTCGGCGACGACCTCCAGCGCTCGCTCGACCGCCTGGGCCGGCACCTTGGCGCTGTAGACCGTCAGCTCCCGGTCGGTCGAGGCGTTCACGCCACCGCCGCAGCCTTCGACGGCCTCGGACAGGCCGCCGGGATCGGGATAGCGGCGCGTACCCTTGAAGACGAGGTGCTCGAGCATGTGTGAGAGGCCTCCGTGCGCGGCGTCCTCGTGGCGCGACCCAACCTGGACGAACAGGCCAACCGCGACGGAACGGCCGGCGGGCATCTCCTGCGTCACGACCCGCAGCCCATTCGGCAGCACGCTCCGCTGGAATGGGAGCGGGGCGACCCT
>DASQFY010000194.1:0-2446 GCA_035632895.1 Candidatus Dormiibacterota bacterium | reverse complement strand
CCGCTTTTCTCCTGTATGGCTCGTTCTGGTCGGCATCCTTTCGGTGCAGTTTGGTGCGGTGGTCTCCAAAGGCCTGTTCGGCGAGATTCCCCCGGTGGGGATGGTGTTCCTCCGGCTGATCACCAGTTCCCTGATCCTGCTCGCCTTTGTCCGGCCGCGGCTGCGCGGCCGGCCGGTCACCGACTGGTGGCCGGTGCTGGCGCTGGGGTTCGCGCTCGGCGCGATGAACTGGGCGTTCTACGAGTCGTTCGCCCGCATCCCGCTCGGTGTGGCGGTCACCATCGAGTTCGTGGGTCCGCTGTTGCTGGCCGCGGTCGGCAGCCGGCGGCCCCGCGACTTGGTGTGGGTGGGCCTGGCCGCCCTCGGCATTACCCTGTTCGGCGCCGGCCCCACCAAGGTCGACGCCGTCGGGTTCGGTCTGGCGCTGCTCGCCGGCGGCTGCTGGGCGCTGTACGTCGTCTCGACGGCGGCCACGGGGCGCCGCTGGGCCGGCGTCGAGGGGCTGGCCGTGGCCAGCACCATCGCCACGCTGGCGATCGCACCGTTCGCGGTGGTGGCGGCCGGCGAGCGGCTGCTCGAGCCTCGTCTGCTGGTGTTGGGGGCGCTGGTCGGCCTGCTGAGTTCGGTGGTCCCCTACAGCCTCGAGATGGTGGCGCTGCGCACCCTGCCGCCCCGGGTGTTCGGCATCTTGATGAGCCTGGAACCGGCCGCCGCTGCCCTCGCCGCCGCGGTCTTGCTCAGCGAGTGGCTCACGCCCCTGCAACTGCTGGCGATGGCGTGTGTGACGGCCGCGAGCGTGGGCGCCGCCCGCACGGAGTCGGCCCCCGAGGCCCTCCCCCGCGACTAACGCCCACCCGGCCCAAACTCACGCCCCTCGGCACAGAGTTCGCAACTCTGTGCCGGGGCAGCGAGGGCTGATGTGTACTCTGCTCAAGTGCTATCAGCGGGCCGATGCGGATACGATGAAACAGGCGCTCGCCACTCGGAAGCCGCTCCAAGCCGCGTCACTTTAGCTGCAATTCGACACCACAATTCGACACCACGGCCCAAAATCGTAGGGAAAAGAAATCCCGCTCAGCGTTGAAACACTAAGCGGGACAGCCACTTCCAAATCATGGGCCTGGGTAGAGTTGAACTACCGACCTCACAGGGCTCAAGTAGCCGGCGGCGCGAGCGGCGCCGTCGTGAAATTCACTCCGAACCGTCGGCACCACACCGACACCGCCCGGTATTTCGAGAGGTCGGCACCTGCGGGGATCTCGTAGTTCTGATCGCCGGCGTTGCCCTTCAAGGCGCCGAGTGACAGGAAGCCGTGGGCATCGAGGTCGCCGCGGCCCGCCGCGTCGGCCGAGCCAAGCAAGTAGACCTGCAGATCCGGGCCGTTCAACGTCTCGAACTCCGTAAACCGCAGGATCCGCCGGCCGTCCGCGAGCTGCAGCACCTCCGCACGCCCACGGCCTTCGTGCTCGCGGGACACGAATCCACCCCGGAGGAGGACCGTAGCCGAGCCGACGGGCGCGGCTTCGGTCACCCGGGTGTCGAGGAAGGCGCGCTCGGGACGAAAGAAGTACCACCCGACGACGGCGACGCCGAGGGTGGCGGCGAAGAGCAAGGGTTTCCGGGACATTCGGCTCATACTTTGACCGCCTTGGCATAGGCGAGCTGGGTCACCGCCTCGGATTCCGCATCAGTCGCGAGCACGCAGACGACACCACCCTCCTGCCAGAACACCAAGGTGAGTGCCTCATGAGCGCGGGCCGCCCGTGACGAGCGCCACCTCACGGGATGGGGTATTGCGCCCGTCGGCCCCCACCGCAGCCCGGCCTAGTTGATGCGTTGCACCGTGATCCGCGCGACCGGGAAGCTCCAGCCGTGGAGGGCGACGGACAGGTCGCCGACGCCTTGGATGTTGGGATGGGGGAGGATCACCCCACTCGTCGCCACCCGCCCGTTGCCGTCCGGCGGGTGCGCCACGGGCCCCGCCCCAGTGCACGGGTCCACGATCTGATCGAACCGCTCGTTATTCTGCTCGGTTCCGGCGTCCCACGCACCCACCTGGTGCACAACAGGCCGGAACCCGCCTGGGAGCTTGACCCCGCTCAGACCGGCGAACCCGTCGTTGGTGCAGATAAGCATCACCGCCAGCGACAACCGGTTGGCGTTCGCCGCCGCGGTGATCTCGAAGGCCTGGGGATTGGGCAGCGGGGCACCGCCACCGACCCGGTTGGTGGGCGAGGCGATGTCTACCACATCGAAGAAGCCGGGAGCTCCGGTGACCTCGGCGACCGCCGTCGCTTCCAGCCCATCCTCCGCGATGAGCCGGATGCCCTCGGACGCCGCGGCACCCGAGGCCCAGACGCTCGCGTCCTTGGTATGGGTGGCCGCAACGCCGGGCGAGAAGACCTGGCCCGAGGTGAGGTTTTCCAGAGTAACTCGGTAACGGTGA
>DASQFY010000193.1:0-2380 GCA_035632895.1 Candidatus Dormiibacterota bacterium | reverse complement strand
GGTTCTCGATCCCGCGGGCCTGTCGCGCGACGAGGTGATCGACCGCCGGATGCTGCTCGAGCACCTCGCCGCCATGCGCTTCGGCGAGGAAACCCTATGCGAGCTGTCCTGGAACCCGGTCAGCTACGTCTACCTGCTGGGGACCGGGCTCTTCACGCTGCTGGCCCGTGAGTTCGCCCCACGCGAGGATCGGCTGCGCAGTGCGGTGAGCCGCCTCCGTAGATTGCCCGCCGCGCTGGACGCGGCGCGCGAGACGCTGGCCGCCGGTGGACCGCGGCCAGTGAGCCGTTTCCATACCCAGAAGGCGGTGGAGCTGATGGCCGGCGTCGCCGACCTGGCGCGCAGCGCGGTTGACGAGGCGAAGCAGGTCGACGGATCGCTGCGCGCGGAGATCGAGACCGCGGCCGAGACCGCGACTGCGGCGGTTGACGCCTTCACGGCCTGGCTGAAGGACGAGCTGCTGCCGAGCGCAGAGGGTGATTTCCGGTTGGGTCCGGAGCTCCACGCGGCGAAGTTTCGCCACGCGCTGAAGAGCGAGGTCACGCCCGGGGAGCTGGAGCGCCGCGCCCTCGCCGCCTACGACGAGGTGCGCAGCGAGATGGTCCGACTTGGCCGCCAACTCTGGCCGGCATGGATGGGCGATGCCCCCGCGCCTGATGACGATGGCGACGCGGTGCGGCAGGTGCTCGACGCGATCGCCGCTGACCATCCCGCCGAGAACGAGCTGCTCGACTATTGCCGCGCCGAGAACGCGCGAATCGAGGCGTTCGTGGCCGAACGCGACCTCATTGGGCTGGCGGATGAGCCGCTGCAGATCGTCTGGACGCCGCAGTTCCTGCGCGCCTTCGGAGGCGCAATGCTGATCCCGCCCGGCCCACTCGACCGCGGGCTGGACAGCTTCTTCGCCATCACGCCGATGCCCGACGACTGGAGCCCCGAGCGCAAGGAGTCCTACCTGCGCGAGGACAACGCCCGGATGCTGCGCCTGCTGACGATCCACGAGGCCGTGCCGGGCCACTATCTCCAGCTGGCCTATTCGAACCGAAGCAGGTCGCGGGTGCGCACCATCTTCCAGTCCGGGGTCTTCGCCGAGGGCTGGGCCGTGTACGTCACCCAGGTGATGATGGACGTCGGCTACGGGGCCGATGATCCGGCGCTCATGCTCGTGCACTGGAAGTTCTACCTGCGCGCCATCACCAACGCCCTGATGGACATCCGCATCCACGCCGGCTCGATGGACGAGGCCGAGGCGATGAGGCTGATGGTCGAGGGCGGCTTCCAGGAGGAGAGCGAGGCGGCCAACAAGTGGGACCGCGCCCGCCTCTCCTCGACCCAGCTGTGCGAGTACTTCCTGGGCAGCGTGGAGATGCACGACCTGGAGGCCGAGGCCCGACGCCGAGCCGCCTCGGGAGGGCAGGAGTTCGTCTACCGCCCGTTCCTGGAGTCGGTGCTGGCGCACGGTACACCGTCCACGCCGGTGATCCGCGAGCTCCTCTTCGGCTGAGCCACCATCCGCCTGCGGGCGGGTTCAGGCCGCCCACCGGAGGCTTCAGGCCGCCTATGGCTGCTCGGGCTCGCCAGCCAGCGCCAGGTCCAGGATCGAGAGCTGCTCCGGTTCCGTGTCGGCAAGCAGCTCTGCCGGTTCGTACTTGTCTCCGGTCGAGAGCAGGATGATGGTGACGCCGTCGGCGGGCAGGTGAATGAGCAGCGAGGTGAATCCACGCAGCAGCCCGGAGTGGCCGTAGCCCGCCCGGCCCCCGACGGTCACCAGCTCGGCCCCCAATCCGTAGTCGTTCTCGTCAAAGGTGAGCATCTGCCGGCGGGCGGCGCCCCTGAGCACGTTGCCGTCGTACAGCGCGTCGCCCCAGCGCAGGAGGTCGCCGGCCGTCGCGTACATCGAGCCCGATGTCCAGAAGGCGGTCACCCATGCCGGCGGCATGAGCCACGGGGCATCCGGCTCTCCGAGCATGCCGCTGCCGTCCATCCCCAGCGGCCCAAGCAGCCGCAGCTCCAGCACTTGGGCGAAGGGCTGGCCCGTGACCCGCTCAATGATCATCCCCAGCAGCAGGTAGTTGGTGTTCGAGTAGCCGTAGTCCTTGCCCGGCGGCCACCACGGGGCTCCGACCGCCGCCACCACCTCCGCGGGCGTGAAGACGCGCTCCGTCTCGTTGATCAGCTGGGGCCGCAACGGGTTCAGGAGATCCGCGATGCCGCTGGTGTGGTTCAGGAGTTGTTCGACGGTGACTCCCGCCGGAATCGCGACCTCGGGAATCAGCGTGAGGACCTCCGCGCCGAGTGAGAGCCGTCGCTCCTGGACCCGCTGCAGGACGATTGCCGCCACGAACGTCTTCGTAATGCTGGCGATCACGAACGGGGAGTC
>DASQFY010000192.1:0-8399 GCA_035632895.1 Candidatus Dormiibacterota bacterium | reverse complement strand
GGAGCTCGCCCTTGAGCTCGGAGCCGCGCGGATGACGCTGGAGGTACGCGTCGGCAACGAGGTGGCCCAGGCGCTCTATCGCTCGTTCGGGTTCGCGGTCGAGGGCCGCCGTCCGCGCTACTACACCGATGACGGGGAGGATGCCTACGTGATGAGCACGCCGCATCTTGTCGGTCCGGCGATGCAGACCGTCCTCGCCGCCGAGCGCGCGCGGCAGGCGCAGGAAGAGACCTCCTGAATGGGCGGCCCGCGCATCCTGGCCATCGAGACGAGCTGTGACGAGACCGGCGTGGCGGTCGTCGTCGGCGGGCGCCGGATCGAGGCGAACCAGGTCGCCAGCCAGATTGCGCTGCACGCCGAGACCGGCGGAATCGTGCCCGAGGTGGCGGCCCGACAGCAGCTGCGCTGGATCGTGCCGGTCACGGAGGCGGCATTGGCCGAGGCCGGCATCGGCTGGACCGATCTCGACGCGGTGGCGGTCACCTGCGGACCGGGGCTGATCGGCTCCCTGCTGGTCGGCGTCAACGTCGCGAAAGGGCTGTGCGCGGCACTTGAACTGCCGCTGGTCGCCGTCAACCATCTGGAGGGCCACATCTACGCCAACTGGCTGACCGATGCACCCGTCACGGATCCACTCCCGCCAGAGCCACCATTTCCGCTGCTCTGCCTGGTGGTCAGCGGCGGACACACCCAGCTGATCCTGATGGAGGACCACGGCCGCTACCTGCTCCTCGGACAGACGGTGGACGACGCGGCCGGCGAGGCGTTCGACAAGGTCGGCCGGCTTCTCGGCCTGCCCTATCCCGGCGGCCCGGCGATCTCGTCGGCGGCCGAGGGAGCGCGCTCCGCCGTTCGCTTCCCACGCGCCAAGACCGATGGCCGCTACGATTTCTCGTTCAGCGGGCTGAAGACCGCCGTGCTGCGGACGGTGGCCGGCTATCGCGAGCGCGGCGAGTCGCTGCCGATCGATGGGCTGGCCGCCGCATTCGAGGAGGCGGTGGTCGACGCTCTGGTCACCAAGACGGTGGCCGCGGCCGAGGAGCGTGGCGTCGCCGGCGTGGCGCTGGGCGGGGGCGTTGCCGCCAATCGGGCGCTGCGCGCTGCGCTGCGGGAGCGGCTCGATCGAGCCGGCGTGCCCCTGCTGGTGCCGCCCCCGGCCTGGTGCACCGACAACGGGGCGATGATCGGCGCCGCCGCCGGCTTTCGCATGGCGGCGGGGGATCGGGCCGATGCCACGCTCGAGGCCGTCCCGAACCTGGCCCTGCCGTGGCTGGATCCATGAGCGACCCTCTCGCCACCGAGCGCCTGGCGCCGCCCACGCCCGGCCAGCTGCGCCGTCTCCTCGCCGCTGAGCGTCTCCGGCCGCGTCGTTCGCTGAGCCAGAACTTCCTGACCGATCCGGAAGCGCTCGACGCGATCGTGGCCGCGGCGGAGCTCGAACCGGGCGACCGGGTGGTGGAGATCGGGCCGGGCCTCGGCGTGCTGACGCGCCGGCTGCTTGCGGCCGGCGCATCGGTCCTGGCGGTGGAGCTCGACCCGCGCCTGGCCGCCTGGCTCCGCCGCGAGCTCGGGGACGTGCCCGGCTTCGAGCTGATCGAGGCGGACGCGCTGACGATCCACCCGCGCGAGTGCTTTCCCGGCCAGTCCTTCAAGCTGGTCGCCAACATTCCGTATCACATCACCAGCCCGCTGCTGCACTCCTTCCTGGACGGGGACCGACCGCCAGAGCTGACGGTCCTCCTGGTCCAGGCCGAGGTGGCCGAACGGGTGGCTGCCCCGCCCGGCCAGATGAGCTACCTGTCGGTCTTCGTGCAGAACGTCGCGCGGGCCGAGGTCGTGGCAAAGGTTTCGGCCGCCGCTTTCGAGCCCGCCCCGAAGGTCGATTCGGCCGTGCTCCGCCTGCGACGCCGCTCGGACCCCCCGATTCCGGTAGGCGACCGACGCGAGCCGTTCTACCGCATCGTGCAGGCCGGCTTTCGCCAGCGTCGCAAGCAGCTGCACAACGGGCTCGGTCGAGAGCTCCCCGTCAGCCGCGAGGCGCTGGAGGCGGGCCTGGCGGCCTGCGGGATCGACCCCGAGCGTCGCCCTCAGACGCTGTCGGTGGACGAGTGGGCCTGTCTTGCGGGGCAGTGGACGCCTCTGCTGCCGGACAGATGATCTCGCTCCACCTCGACGCACCGGCCAAGCTGAACCTGTCCCTGGCGATCGTCGGGCGACGGCCCGATGGCTACCACCTGCTCGTGAGCGACCTCGTCCTGCTGGAGCTGGCGGACCGGCTGCTGCTCATGCCCGGCTCATCGGGCCTGCGAGTCGAGGCCGCCCCGGGCGAGGAGATCCCGCTCGGCACCGGTGAGAACCTCGCCTGGCGTGGCCTGGTGGCGGGGCTGAGCGGCGAGCCGGAGCTCGCCTGCCTCACCCTCGAGAAGCGGATCCCCGCCGCCGCCGGGCTGGGCGGCGGCTCGTCCGATGCGGCCGCGGCATGGCGGCTCGGGCGCCGCTGGCGCGGTGCCGATGAGCGGGCCGGCAGTGAGGAGCTGCAGGACCTTGCCGCCATCGGCGCCGACATTCCGTTCTTCGCCGCACGGCTGCCCGCCGCCCGCGTGGAGGGGATCGGGGAGCGAGTCGCGCCACTCGAGCCGCCCGCCGGCGGCGAGCACGTCGTGCTGATCCACCCGCCGTTTCGGCTCTCGACCGCCGCCGTCTTCGCCGAGCTGCGCCCGAGCGAGGTCGGCGGCTCGGCCGCGCTCGACCCGGGGCGCAACGACCTGCTCGCTCCGGCACGGCGCCTGCGGCCGGAGCTCGACGACATCTTCCGCCGGGTGGCCGCCTCGGGGGCGGCGCCGAACCTGACTGGAAGCGGGCCGACCGTCTTCGCCCGCCTTGACGACCCCGAGCGCGCCACGGCGATCGTCGTCAGCCTGGAACGTGCCGGCCTCAGGGTCACGCAGTCGCGCCTGAGGCGAGAAGCGGCTAGCATCGAGCAGGCATGAACTCTCGCACGCCGATCGCGACCAACGCAGCGCCGGCCGCCATCGGTGCCTACAGCCAGGCCATCCGGGCCGGCGACCTGGTCTTCACCGCCGGCCAGGTGGGAGCCGACCCCGCCAGCGGCGAGCTGGTGGAGGGGGTCGCGGCACAGGCCGATCGGGCGCTCCGCAACCTGTCGGCCATCCTGGACGCCGCGGGCACCTCGCTGGAACGGGTAGTGAAGACGACCATCTTCCTGGTCGACATGGGGGACTGGGCCACGGTCAACGAGGCGTACGCCGCCCACTTCTCCCCGCCCTTCCCGGCACGCTCGACGGTTGGCATCAAGGCGCTCCCCAAGGGCGCGCTGGTCGAGATCGAGGCAGTCGCCATGGCCGGAGAGCGCGGTTGACCGCGTTCATGCCTCGCGCATACCATCGGCCCCTTCTGCACGCTCTGGAGCACCAACGCCTTTGCTAGCAACCGCGGCAATCGTCCTGGCCGCCGGCCAGGGGACCCGCATGCGGTCGCGGCTGCCCAAGGTCCTCCATCCGCTCGCGGGCAGGCCGATGATCGAACACGTGCTCGGGGCCCTCGCGTCGGCGGGGATCGAGCACCGGGTGGTGGTGACCGGCCACGGCGCCGAGCAGCTCGAGGCCGCACTCGGCGAACGCGTTCCCACCGTCCGCCAGGAGCCGCAGCTGGGCACGGCAGACGCCGTCCGCCGCGGACTGAGCAGGGTGCCCTCGGGCGCTCGCCACGTGCTGGTCACGATGGGCGACGTTCCGCTGCTCCCCGCCGAGGTCTACCAGCGGCTGCTGCGCGAGCAGGCAGAGGGCGAGGCGACAGTCGCGCTGCTCTCGGCGCACGTGGCCGATCCGAGCGGATACGGGCGCGTGGTGCGCGGGCCTGACGGCACCGTGAGCGCCATCGTCGAGGAGGGCGACGCGGATGCCGCCACGCGGGCAATCGACGAGGTGAACGTGGGCACCTACTGCTTCGAGGCTGGCTGGCTGCGTGCCAACGTAGGCCAGGTGCCGGCCTCGGCATCGGGCGAGTACTACCTCACCGACCTCGTGGCCCTGGCAGTCAGCGGCGGCCGTCGGGTGGCCGCGGTCACCGCCCCGCGCCCCGAGCTGACGACCGGCATCAACGACCGCGTCGCCCTCGCGGCCGCCGAACGCTTGCTGCGCACCGAGATCGCGGAGCGGCACATGCGCAACGGGGTCACCATCGTGGATCCGGCAACCACCTACATCGACGCCGCGGTCGAGATCGGGCAGGACGCCCGTATCGAGCCGTGGACGGTCCTGAAGGGCGCGACCGTGATCGCGCAGGACGCCGTGATCGGTCCGCAGGCGGAGGTGCGCGACTCGCGCATCGGGCCGCGGACGATGGTGTGGGCCAGCATCATCGAGGAGTCGATGGTGGCCGAGGACGTGGAGATCGGCCCCTACAGCCACCTGCGTCCCGGCTGCCAGATCGGACCGCGCTGCCGGATCGGCAACTATGCCGAGCTGAAGCAGACGCGCGTCGGCGCCGGCATGCAGCAGCACCACTTTAGCTACCTCGGCGACGCCGAGATCGGCGAGGAGGTCAACATCGGCGCCGGCGCGGTGACCGCGAACTTCGACGGCGTAAGCAAGCACGCGACTGTCATCGGCGACGGTGCCTTCATCGGCGTCGACACCATGCTCCGTGCCCCGGTCACCATCGGTCCCGGGGCGCGAACCGGCGCCGGCTCGGTGGTGACGCGCGACGTGCCGGCCGGCAAGACGGTGGTCGGCGTGCCGGCCCGATCGATCGACGCCCGGCGACGCGCCAGCGAGGCGAGTCCCGAGCCGAGGCCGGAACCGGAGCCGGCAGCCTCGGCGGGCGATCGGAAGCCGCAGGCAGGAGGCAGGTCAAACCCCGCCGATGCCTGACGGCAGCAGTACCGGCGCCGCCAACCACGGGCACGGCCTCGCGGGGGTCCGGCGATGACCAGCAATTGGCTGATCGACCTGGCCATCGTGGCGGGGCTGATCCTGGTGGGCGGCTTCTTCGCCGCATCCGAGATCGCGCTGATCACGGTGAAGCGCCACCGGCTCAACCAGCTCATCGGTGAGGGAAACCGCGCGGCGCGAACCGCGCAGCGTCTGACCGATGACCCGAGCCGCTTCCTGGCCACCATCCAGATCGCGATCACCTTCCTCGGCTTCCTGGCCGCGGCCGTGGGCGCGGTTTCGCTCTCGCGCGCCTTTGCCGGCGTGGTCGGGATCATCCCGTTCCTGAGCGATGCGGCCGACGAGATCAGCTTCGTGCTCGTGACGCTGCTCATTGCGCTGGCCTCGATCATCATCGGCGAGCTGGTGCCCAAGACCCTGGCCCTGACCTTCGCCGACCGCTTCGCGCTGGTGGTGGCGCGCCCGATCGGCTGGATCGACCGCGGGCTGAGCCCGATCGTGTGGTTCGTGTCGAGCCTCTCGAACGTGCTCGTCCGGATGCTGGGCGGCCGCGAGCGGCCACAGGCCGGCTACCTGTCCACCGAGGAGCTGAAGATGCTGGTCGAGACCGGCAGCGAGACGGGCGGCATCGAGAAGGACGAAAAGGAGATGATCCACGGCGTCATCGAGCTGGCCGAGACGCAGGTCCACGAGGTGATGGTGCCGCGCATCGGGATCCAGGCCATCGACGTCGACGCCCCGCTCGACGAGGTGCTGGACATGATCATCCGCGCCGGTCACTCGCGCCTGCCGGTCTACGAGGGGAATCTCGACAACATCGTCGGCATCCTCTACGCCAAGGACCTCCTGCCGTACCTGAAGCGCAACGGTGGCGAGGCGCCCGAGATCGACATCCGCGCCATCGCTCGCCCGCCGGTCTACGTGCCCGAGACGATGGCGGTCGATGAGCTGCTGCACCAGATGCAGGTGACCAAACGGCACATCGCGATCGTGGTCGACGAGTACGGGGGCACCGCCGGGCTGATCACGCTCGAGGACGTGGTCGAGGAGATCGTTGGCGAGATCCAGGACGAATACGACACCGAGGAGTCGCTGGTCGAGTCGCTCGAGGCCGATGGTCAGCGCTCGTTCCGCCTGGACGGCCGGGTCAGCATGGACGACCTGCGCGACCTCTTCGACCTGCCCGATACCGAGGAGGAGGACGAGGAGGCGTACGACACGGTGGGTGGCTTCATCGTCCACCGCGTGGGCCGGATCCCGCTCCCCGGCGCCGAGGTGCCCTTCGGCGACGTGACGCTCAAGGTCGAGACGGCCGAGCCGCGGCGCGTCGCCAAGGTGCTCGCCACCCGCCCAGAGTCCAGGGGCGATGAGAACGGCGCCGATCAGGAGCCGCCCTCCTCCTAGATGGTGATCACCGACTCGACGAGGAAGCGCAGCTCGGAGCGGCGCTCGTCGGGCACCGGCAGGGCGGCCACGTTGGCGAGAGCCATCTCCCGGTAGCGGCGGGCCTCGGCGGTGGCGTGCTCGCGGGCACCGCTGCGGGCCAGGATCTCGAGCACCTCGTCGACCTGCGACTGGGTCATCGGCTGCTCGACCGCCGGCGACAGGCTGCCGTCAGTGGCCCGGATCGGCTGGTAGATCTCGCGGAGCCGCGCGGCGTCTGGCTCGGACGCGTTCTGCAGCGCCCAGACCAGCGGAAGTGTCTTCTTGCGCTTGCGCACGTCGCCGGAGACGGCCTTGCCCGAGTCCTCCGTGGCCCAGAACGTGCCCTTCAGGTCATCGGCCATCTGGAAGGCGATCCCCAGCTCATACCCGAAGCGGCGGAAGGCCTCGACCGTGTCGTCGTCGGCGCGCGCCAGCATGGCGCCCTGCTGCAACGACGCGCCGAGCAGGGCGGCCGTCTTCTTGCCGATCATCTCCATGTACTCGTCCACGGTGACGTCCACGCGGCGTTCGAAGCTGATGTCCAGGTACTGGCCCTCGCACAGCGCCAGGCAGGTCTCGTCGTACACGCGCATGATGTCGAGCAGCTTCTGCGGCTCGTATTCCTTGGCCTCCGTCAGCCGATAGAGCGCCAGGCGTGAGAGCGCGAAGAGGGCATCGCCGGCGTTGATGGCCAGCGGCACGCCCCAGATCGCCCAGAGCGTGGGCCGGTGGCGCCGCTCACGGTCCGAGTCCTCGATGTCGTCGTGGACCAGGCTGAAGTTGTGCCCCAGCTCCACCGCGGCCGCCGCGGGCAGGGCGTCGTCGTGGTTGCCGGCGAGCGACTCGTAGGCGAGGAGGCCGAGCAGCGGCCGCATCCGCTTGCCGCGTGGTCCCTCGGTCTGGTCGAGGCCGAGGTGGTAGGCGAGCATCTCGTACAGCGGCCTGGCGTGCCCGTCGCGCTCGGACAGGACGGACCGCATCTCGTCCTCGATCTCGGTCAGGAGATCGTTAAACTCGGTCCGGATGTCCACATCGAGAGCGTACCCGACCGGGGACCGATGAGCCGCGCGCGTCTCTACAAGACGGAGGGGATCGTGCTGCGCAGCATGGACCTGGGCGAGGCGGATCGGGTGCTCACTGTCCTGACCCCGCGCCTCGGCAAGCTGCGGGTCATCGCCAAGGGGATCCGCCGCCCGCGCTCCCGCCTGGGCGGCGGCCTGGAGCCTTTCAGCGACGTGCACCTGGTGCTGGCGGTGGGGCGCACCTTCGACGTCGTCACCCAGGCCGCGCTCGAGGATCCGCACCTCGGGTTGCGCAACGACCTGCATTCGACGGCGGCGGCCTGGTACCTGGTCGAGCTGGCGGACCGCTTCTGCGAGGGATCGGCCGACTCCCACGGCGCCTTCGTGCTCCTGGCGCAGGGGTTGGCTGCCCTGGACGCCGCCCCGCTCGACGTGTCGCGGGCGGTCGTCGCCCGCTGGTTCGAGCTGCACCTGCTCGACGCCATGGGCTTCCGCCCCGAGCTGACACAATGCCTGGAGTGCGGCGCCGAGATCGGGCCGGAGGGGAACGCCTTCGCCCCGGTCGCCGGCGGCGTGGTGGGGCCCGAATGCGTGCATGCCGCGCTCGGCGCGCAGCCCATCTCCCCGGAGGCGCTGAAGGTGCTGCGCCACCTCCAGCGCTCGTCGCTCACGTCGGTGCTGCGCGTGCAGCTTCCCGGGGCGGTCCAGCGCGAGGTTGAGCGCCTGCTGCACGCCACCGTCTCGGCCGTCCTGGAGCGTGAGCTCCGTACCCGCGACTTCCTGGCAGAGGTCGCCGCCCGCGAGGACGACCCACGACATCCGGTCGCCGGCAGGAGTAGCTAGTTCCCGCCGATGGGGCCGTACCGGCGGAGAGCTGCGAAAACGGGTGGCTGCAGGCTCGTATTTCCCCAACGCTGGGCATTGAGGGTTGCTCGGATCACCACGGCGGAATACGTCCCCGAGGCTGGGAAATGGCGCAGTGTAGCCGCGCCGGCTTCCCAATAGCATGCGGCCAGGAGGCTGCGGCCCCCGCCCGGCT